>NZ_JAHHPM010000088.1 GCF_024606345.1 Endozoicomonas sp. YOMI1 | reverse complement strand
ATGGGAAGACCGCGCAACAAAGAGAATGCCCAATTGCCAGACGGTGTTTATCGCAGCAAAGGGCGTTTCATCTATAAGCCTCATCATGGCCGGGTCGGCAAAAAGAATGTTTTCGGTGCCGAGATTGTATTGGGGCCAGAAACCATGTCCAAACTCTATATGGCCATTGAAAACCTGGAGAAAAGTTCCGACCAGACATTGGGCTGGCTGCTGGATGAATATCTGGAGTCCAGAAAATTCAAAAGCCAGAGCAAGGATTGGCAGTACAACAAAAGGCTTTATACCCCTAAGGTGAAAAGTTTTCCCGTGGAGGGTTATGGCACTTTTGGCAAGGTGCCGCTGACAATGATCACACCACCATCACTAAACCGGTTCTATGAAAAATATTCCGACAAACTGGGTGCAGTCGCCATTGCCCGCAAACTAATCTCCAGTGCCTGGAGTTGGGGCAGAAGCCATCTGGAAGGAGTTCCACCCAACCCATCGCTGGACTGCGAAGCGCTGCCAAGGCCGAATCGGCAAGATGTGTACGTCAGCGATGAAGACTATGCCTGCGTTTACTATCTGGCCAATCCATATTGGAAAGCCATGATGGAGTTCGCCTATATCTGCAGGGCGCGACGATCCGAGCTGATCAATATGAAGCGGGACCAACTGCTGGAGAAAGGCATACAGTTGAAACGCGTAAAAGGTTCACTGGATGAAATCACCCTCTGGACACCACGACTGAGAAAAGCCCTGCAAACCCTTGATGATTACAACAACGGTGAAAAGTTTGAGTATGTGTTTGGAGCGCCCAACGTCCCTGCCAAAAAAGGCATTCAAATGTCACCGGGGCAAAAGATGCACAAGAACACGCTGGACAGCCAGTGGCAGAAGCTGATCAACCGCGCAGTAGATGAAGGACTGATTAATGGGAAATGGCACTTCCACGACCTGAAAGCCAAAGGCGTCTCTGACCATGAAGGACTGGTCTCCGGCCACAAAACACTGGAAGCAAAGAAAATCTATATCCGAAAAACCCAGGAAGTACAGGGCACGAGATAACAAGGAGAGATAGCGATGATAGAAGATATCACCGGGCGAAAGTCCGGTTTTTTTTGCCGCGAATCACACGACATATCTTTGAGAATTGGTGCCCAGGAGAAGACTCGAACTTCCACAACCATACAGTTACCAGCACCTGAAGCTGGCGCGTCTACCAATTCCGCCACCTGGGCATATACGACACTTTTCTACTTTTAACGATGTTTGGTGCCCAGGAGAAGACTCGAACTTCCACGACCTTGCAGTCACTGGCACCTGAAGC
>NZ_JAHHPM010000087.1 GCF_024606345.1 Endozoicomonas sp. YOMI1 | reverse complement strand
TATAAGAACCATTGATTTCCTGAATAATCTCCAGTGTTTTTAGCGTTAGCGCATTCAACTGCGGGACCTGATTGTACGGGAACCCCGGCTCGCCTGTTTTTGACCATTGCTTCTGAGTTTGAGCACCATCGGCGTTAGTCACCCGTTTGGCTGAATGCCTGCTTCCATCACTGGGCAAACAACAAGACCCGGAGTTGCCGGTACGCTGTTCCTGTGAGCACGCGCTACTAAAGACGACAGAAGAATCATGTTGACCGGCAACGGTTGCGTATCCGTGAAGACTATCACTCTCCGGGGCAACGGCATTATCTCGTTCAAACAGTAACCCATCAATTATATTGGCTTCGGAGCTGCATTGTGCAAACCAGTGGCCTAAAGCATGACGCAGCTTGCTTCTTTCAGGAAAACTCTGAAGACACTTCAGTACCTGATCCTTATGGATTTGTCGTCCATTAATAGGCTGTTTCGTGATGTAGCAGCGTGCCAGGAAGAAGAAATGGATGCGTGAATTCTGAAATGAGCACCTTAGTGTTTTGATGGATTCCAATACCTGTTCTGCTGACACTCGCTGGTGATCAATTGTCAGCTCATGCTGATTAGCCATGAATTTCAATATACATTGCAGTCGATATTGCTCATCGTCTTTAACCGATACGTTATTTAAGATTTGCCAGGCCTCTTGAAGTATATCCTGAGCTTCGCTGGCCTCATCGTACGGCTGAGATTGTTTCAGCCTTTGAATCAGATACCTGGTTTGTCTTGAAGAATGGTCCCCGGGTACTTTATTAAACGCTGCTAATACTGTCTGGTTATCAAGATAGTTGCCATTCAATTCTCTGGCATTCAAAGCCAGCCGAGTATAAAAAATAGCGCTATCGAGCAACCAGCCACCGCGCTCACAATCCCTAACCACCGCCTCCGGTGGAACCTGCTGGCCATTCAACCCCAGGCCCCTCAGACAACATGCCGCTTTGAAGCGCGCTAACTCCTGTGTAGCTTTGACTGCCTGATAATCCTTAACCACCGCTTCCGGTGTGACCTGTTGGCCATTCAATGGCAAGCCCCTCAGGCAACATTGCTCCTTAAAGCGCGCTATTCCCAGTTTGCCTTCTGCACTGGCCGGGAAATCCTTAACCACCGTATCCGGTGTGACCTGCTGGCCATGCAACGCCAAGCCCCTCGGGCAACATTCCGCTTTGAAGCGCGCTAGCCCCAGCCTGCCTTTCGGACTGGCCGGGAAATCCTTAACCACCTCATCCGGTGTTACCTGCTGGCCATTCAACGCGAAGCCTCTCAGGCAACATTCTTCCTTAAACCGCGCTAGCTCCACTGTTGTTTTGGTTGCCTGATAATCCTTAACCACCGCTTCCGGTGTGACCTGCTGGCCATCCACCGCCAAGCCCCTCAGACAACATCGCTCCTTAAAGTACGCGCTCCCCAGTTTGCCTTCCGGACTATCCGGAAAAGCCCTGAGCACCTCATCTGTTGTGACCTGCTGGCCATTCAACGACAAGCCTCTCAGGCAACATTCTTCCTTAAACCGTGCTAGCTCCACCGTTGTTTTGGTTGCCTGATAATCCTTAATCACCACTTCCGGTGTAACCTGCTGGCCATTCA
>NZ_JAHHPM010000086.1 GCF_024606345.1 Endozoicomonas sp. YOMI1 | reverse complement strand
TGCGCTGGTTGTCTGTCCAACCTTATAACCCGTCTTGCTGCGTTTTCTTTTTCGTTTTTGAGAGCCATGGTTTGTCGAAGTACCTTTGCCCGTTGCTGAAGGCACAGCACCTTTTATCAGGAGGGGTGTCGACATGAAGATTCTTCCTGACTCTTTAATTTCCGGTAATTTAATAGTCCGTGACAGGTGGGTTGTAAATTACTTTTTTTCGGTAATCTCGTGGTTACGTACAAGCCAGTGAAAGTTTTCCGCTGCGTTTTATACCGACCTGTGTTGACCGTTCGAGGTCAGCGCATCCTGAACCCTTTTTTCTCCAGAAACGCTCTCATATGAGGTCGGGATTCTTTACCCAGCAAGGCTGACATTTCCCGAGACCAGGCCCGATCCAGCTTGCCTCCGGTTCGCCGCTGGTAATAGGCTCTCATGGTAGTGTCGTATTGGGCCACCAGCGACTTATTCACTGGCTGGTAATGCTCTTCCATCAGCACAGCATCCAGCGGCAGTCTGGGCTTGCATTCCGGGTCCTGATCCGGGTACCCGAGGCAAAGGCCAAAAACGGGATAGACATGTTCCGGCAACGCCAGCAAATCACTGACCTGTTGCGGATCATTGCGCAGGCCTCCGATGTAGCAGATACCCAGCCCTTCTGACTCAGCAGCGACCACCACGTTCTGGGCAAATAGCGCAACATCGACCGTGGCAATAATGAAATGCTCGGTCATCCCGTCCGCCATGGTTTTGCCCGACTGTTCACAGCACCAGCCAGAACGATTCAGGTCGGCACAGAACACCAGAAACTCAGCCGCTTCCTGCACATAGGTCTGCCCACCCGCCAGCTCTGCCATCGCTTTGCGGGTTTCAGGGTTTCTAACCCGAATGACACTGACACCCTGCAGGTTACTGGATGTGGCGGCACTTTGGCCTGCGCTAATCAAGTCTCTCAGCAAGCGCTCTTCGATCGGCTGTTCAGTGAATTTGCGAATAGAGCGGTGTGATTGCAGCAGTTCAAGTACACGTTGGGTCATGGCGTTATTCTTCATCCGGTCATTATTATTCTGCACTATCCTAGCAGTGGCTGGATTTTTCAAGGCTTCCAACCTCTGCTAGACTTCCTCCCCCGGATCTGGCTCCGGATTTACGTTCCGGACCGCTGACCAAGGACAATAAAGACAATGACGCTCTCTCTAAACGACGTTCCAAAAAACGCTCAAACAGACGCGCCCATCGTGGTCTGTGCCCTCTATAAATTCGTTACCCTGAAGAACTTCACCAGCCTGCGGGAGCCTCTGCTCAGAACCATGGAAGCAAACCATGTCAGAGGGACGCTGCTGCTTGCCCGGGAAGGCATTAACGGCACCGTTGCCAGCACTCGGGAAGGCATTGATGCCCTGCTCGCCTGGCTAAACCAGGATACCCGACTGTACCCCATTGAATGCAAAGAATCCCTGAGTGAATCCATGCCTTTTAAAAGAACCAGGGTCAAACTCAAGAAAGAGATTGTCACCATGGGAGTAGAAGACATTGACCCAAAGAAAGTCGTCGGGACCTATGTGAAACCGGCAGACTGGAACAGCCTGATCAGTGATCCGGAAGTCCTTGTTGTGGATACCCGTAACGATTACGAAATTCAGGTGGGCACCTTCAAACACGCCATCAATCCAAAAACAGATTCCTTCCGACAGTTTCCGCAATACGTCGATGCCAACCTGAATCCTGAGACTCATAAAAAGGTGGCCATGTTCTGCACGGGCGGCATACGCTGCGAGAAGTCCACTGCCCTGCTCAAAGAAAAAGGCTTTGACGAAGTTTACCATCTGAAAGGCGGCATCCTGAAATACTTGGAAGAAGTACCGAAAGCGCAATCACTCTGGGAAGGTGAATGCTTTGTCTTTGATGAGCGGGTTACGGTGAATCATGACCTTGAGCCGGGCTCCTACGACCAGTGCAACGCCTGTCGCTTACCCATTACGGAAGCCGACAAGCAAAGTGATATGTACCAGCAGGGGGTCAGCTGCCCGCACTGTTTTGACCAGCTGACTGAAAAGCAGAAAGCTCGGTTTACGGAGCGTGAAAAACAGATGCAACTGGCCAGGTCACGGGGTGAAGCCCATATGGGCGCAGAAGTTGCCGAGACCGTTGCTCACCGTCGTCAGGTAAAGGAAGACGAACGCAGACAACAGCAACTGAGAACCCGGGCAGTCAAAGTTAAATAGCTTAGCTATGTTTTAAGTACAGCCATGAGCGGAAAGTACCACCCTGAGCTTAGTCAGGAAGCAGGGTGGTGTTTTGCGGCTTAATGCTCTCTGCTTCCTGTTAAGACGTTTCAGAGAGCTTTTCAGTTTTTGGTTAGCAGCAAAGGTTTGACCATCTGAGCAGATAGCCAAATCTTTGATGCCAAAATCTTCTAAGGCACAGAGACACAGAGGCTGAAAGCCTTTTATCTGTTGTGCCGCTGCTGTGCTAGGCAATAGTTACTCAGTCAACTCAATGGGCCATATGCTGGCCTTTGATCTCATCCGTGGCATGAGCAACCACTGTCTTCTTATCACCATTACTGAAAGTGATAGTCACCGGCACCTCACTGTTTTTGGCTATAGGCTTGTTAAGGCCCATCAACATAACATGATAGCCACCGGGCTTTAGCTCCAACGTATCGCCCGGCTTGATGGTAAAGTTATCTAAACGGCGCATTTTCATCATGCCATTGTTCATTTCTGTAGTATGGAACTCTGTTTTCCTGGCAACAGGGCTGCTCAATGAGCGAATTTGTACGGCCTCATGAGTACCATTGTGGATGGTCATATAAGCAGCTGATGAGGACATACCTGGCCTGGTAGCACGGGCACTGGCATTCAGTAACTGCAACTCTGGTTTAGAGTGCTCTTTTGAGTGAGCGTGCAAATGACTGTGCCCGTTCTGTGCAGCCATTGCAGTGTACGCAGTTAATAGCACCATCAGAGCCATCATACTATTGACGATTGTTGACATAATCCTGACTACTCTGGAATACAAAATCGTTCCGCCTTCCATTACTCAACTCCACTGCTAGAACTACTATGGGAAAATAGCAATCTACTATGAGCTTGCTTCTATAGGATCCAGTTCAAAAAGAACGGTATGGACCGCTTCTCTGGTTTCAATTTTCAGCCTGGCGATCCAGACCATTTTACTGTCAGTGGTACAAAAAGTGATACTGCCGGTACCAGTATACAGGTCAGTGCCTGAAGAGTGTCCAGATTGTTTCTGTAAATTGAAGGGCATCAACCCCATGGGCATATCACGCCCAACAAATTCCATGCTGAACTTTTCAGCAGCAAGCCCTGAAACTTCTGCCCTGATAGCCAGTGGCTGCCCGGTCGGCATGGACGCTGGCAGAATGTTAAGCGTGATCGAACCATCCCCTACCCTGGTCTGACACCCTTTGAATGTGTTGCAATAACCGACGGTTTGAAACGCCTGTTTATCGATGGGATTTTCACTCTTGTTCAGGAAGCGGGATAGGTAAAATACCAGTAGCAAGCCGAGCAATAGTGCTATCGAAAGGAGAAGCCGGGATAAGTGCCTTGACAGGTTTTTCATCATTATTCAAATCAAAATTAACTTGCAGGCAGGCATTATAGGCTTTTTACTGACAGGGAACAGAACAACGTTCTCCTGAAATCAATTTTTGAGGAAAAATCAGCCGTGGCAAAAGGGAACGATTCGCTGTCTCTGTTCGACAGTCATTGCCATCTTAATTTTTCGGATTTTGATAATGACCGTTTACAGGTGTTGGGTCAGGCAAAAAAGGCAGAAGTCAGTCACATCTGTATCCCCGCCACTCAACAGGTGGAATGGCTTGCCTTGATTAATGAGCCAGAATTGCTGTCGCAAGTAAGCCCTGTGAGCATCGTAACAGCCCTTGGTCTTCATCCCTGGTTTATTTGCGAGCACAATCTTGAGCATTTGAATGTATTGGATAAGCTATTGCAACAACGTCCCGCCGGGGTCGTCGCCATAGGGGAAACCGGGCTGGATTTTTTTGACCGGGACATTACGCTTCAGACAAAGGCCAAACAACTCGCTCTGTTCACAGGTCAGGTTGAACTGGCCTATCTGCACCAGATGCCACTGATTATTCATGGCCGGAAAAGCCATGATGATATTCTGAAAGTACTGCGACGATTCAAACCTGAACGGGCCGGGATTATTCACGGGTTTTCCGGTAGTGAACAACAGGCTAATGAATATCTGAACTTGGGCTTTAAGCTGGGGTTTGGCGGCGGTATTACCTACCCGAGAGCCCGTAAAACACGACACTTGGCAGCCACTCTGCCAATCCACAGTATTGTGCTAGAGACAGACGCTCCGGATATGCCATTGAATGGCTATCAGGGACAAAGGAATGAACCGGCAAGAGTGAAACTGGTTGCTGAATGTCTGGCGGAGCTGAGAGGAGTCTCATTGATGGAGGTGGCAGAAGCCACCTCTCATAACTGCCGTACGCTATTCAGAATATGATGGTTAAGCACCTTCGACAGCTTCAGCTTCCAGCAGCTTGTTCTGGCCGATATTGATTTTTCTTGGCTTCATCGCCTCTGGAATTTCACGTTCCAGATCAATATGCAGAAGACCATTATTCATAGTTGCACCGGTGACACGAACATAGTCGGCCAGCTGGAAACGACGCTCAAAGTTACGCTCGGCAATGCCCTGGTAGAGGTATTTGCGCTCTGTATTGTCTGGCTTTTTTTAAAAAATTTCCAGATGGTAATCCAGCATCCGGTCACCATCGAACAGATAGCGTCCTTTGAACTTGTTCCCCTTCAACATCTCAGGTAGCCAGACAATGTCGTCTGCCCACATTTCTTCATAGGGGATCTGATCAAGGGAGAACCACAACGGTATGGCCTCATCCGTCTCTTCCGGTGAGCCGGTGAAATCCCTTGCCACATAGGTATGCACATGAATGGAGTAGCCATCGGTAAACTGGAAACGGCTCTCCCCAAAGAACTCAGGATTAACCGGGGTGATGCACAGCTCCTCCTGCACTTCGCGGATCGCACACTCCAGCAGTGTTTCACCGGGCTCCAGTCGCCCACCTGGCCCGTTGATTTTTCCGGCCCCCAATCCACGCTTTTTACGAATCAGCAGAATTTGCTCATCTTTTATAACAAATGTCAGCGTAGCTGAGTCTTTTCCCTGCCACGTGCCCCAGTCAATATCCTGCAGTGATTGCATGTATTATTTCCTGCCAAAGTCAGTATGATTGGTAAACAGTCAACATATCGGGAAGATTCGTACCAGCTGCCACAAAAACCACAATGAAAGTGTTGCCTGACTACCACCCAAATTTCTACACAACCTTCCCATCTTATTCTCTGGTGGATAGAATGCAGCTCTCGACTACTGTTGTATATGGTCTGAACAATGAACACAGCCCTGCGTAAACAAATTCTGGATGCTTTCAATTTCCGTCACGCCTGCAAAAGCTTTGATACCAGCCGGAAAATACCCGATGAGGATTTTAATTTCATTCTGGAAGCCGGACGCCTTTCTCCCAGCTCATTTGGCTTTGAACCCTGGAAGTTTCTGGTGATCCAGAATCCGGACTTAAGGGAAAAGATCAAAACCGTCAGCTGGGGGGCCCGGGGACAGTTACCAACCGCCAGTCATTTTGTCATCATTCTGGCCCGCAAGGAAAACAGCATGCATTATGAGTCTGAATATATCCTGGACCATATGCGTAATGTTAAACAGCTGCCTGAAGAGGTGGTGGATATGATCAGCGAGTTCTACCGCGACTTTCAAAATAGTCACTTCCGGCTGACCGAGTCCCCCAGGGCCATGTTTGACTGGGCCTGTAAACAGACTTATATCGCACTGGGTAATATGATGAGCGTAGCCGCCCAGATTGGCATTGACTCCTGCCCGATTGAAGGTTTTGATCGTGACAAGCTAGAGCCACTCATGGAACAGGAAGGCCTGTTGGATAGTGGTGAGTTTGGTGTCAGTGTGATGGTCGCCTTTGGTTACCGGGAAGACGAGCCTTACCCAAAAACCCGCCACCAGCAGGAAGCGGTTATTGAGTGGCACTGAGAACACCCTCAGCAAGGGAATTATCCCTAAATAACGTCCTCTTTTTGCCACGAAGCCACAGAGGAAAAGATTTTTTTCTTTTCGCCGTGTCTCCGTGGCAAGATTTTTTTACTGGATAACATTGGAAATGTGGAAGTTATTTCAGGACAGTTCCAAGGTCGCTAAGGCATATCAGCGTCAGACGATTGCTCTCAAAGCCACCCGTATCAATAAAGTGGGTATTTCCCAGAGTGACCGGTTGATCAACAATGGTATGACCACAGAAGATGTGGTCAATGCCTTCAACCACTGACTCATCCCCACTTTGAATCCGGGTCCTGGACCATTGCATTGCCCTTACCAGATCCGGGTCAGATGCTATTTTCCCCGGATTCCAGACCGGTAAAGGGTACTCTGCATGGCAAATGGCCACCTGCCTGTCGCCAGAAAGATCAACCGAGATCAGAACCGGCTGTTCAGAGGCCCTGTCCGCATACCTGTTCATTTGTTCTGATGAGACCTGCAGGTGCCAGTCACCGCCACAAAGCACCCATTGTGCAATCTCATGGGCGGATGGGTGCCTTACCGTATCAATCATGCACTGCTCATGATTACCACGAACACAGTGAAACCATGGCTCCTCCATCAGAGAGAGGCACTTCTCGGAAGCGGGTCCCCGGTCGATCAGGTCACCACAACTGAAACAACGATCTTTTTCCCGGTCGAAGCCGACGTTGGCCAGTAAGGACATCAGGAGATCATACATGCCATGCAAATCGCCAATGACAAAATCACGGCCAACGGCATTCTGACGAAAATGCTGGTAAAACATAAATCCTCCCTGGATTTCTGATTAGCGTTCAGGTTTGTACATCCAAGTTTACGGTTTATCCTTCATTACCAGTTTAGCCACGCCATCATCAGGATTGATGGCGGTGGTGAATTGGCGGTGACTGGTCAGAATGTTGTTAAGCATCGGCTCCCGGGCCAGCTCCCGGAACGACAAAGGCCTATCAGCAGCTAACTGACCCTCAGCCCTCATCTGTTCCGCTTGCTCATAAAACCTGAGCATCACTGGCAGCACTTTACGAACGGTTTCCGGCAACCCGGCAACGGCAATGGCATTGGCATAGACGGCCGGCCCATAGGTTGCGGGAGGCGTATCCAACGCGGTTAAGTGCCGTCTGCTGTGCTGAATCCACTGTTTCTGCTGATTCTCAGGCAGACTTTTAAAACTGGTATATAACTCACTTCCTTCGGCCCGTGTAAACAACCTTGCAGTAGCCCCCAGGGAGGCAAGGGCAAGAAATTCATTAGGATTTCTGGTCAAGGTATTCAGCTGCAGCCATTGCCCACGCTTTTGCAGGTAGAGCTGCATGGGGTTCAGTTTCGGCTCCCTGAACAACCTGTCCAGCAGTAACTTCAGTTGATTCATGGACCGCCAGGTATTCTGGGTGAGATAAACGGAACCTGCTGGCTCCAAATGGCCACGGAATCCGGCAATATTCACCATCCAATGGTCGTACCATAGATTCATATCATCTTGACTGATGCTCTTGTTCTGTATCCCGGTATTAAGCACGGTATACATGGACAAAGAGCCCTCGTTATACATCATATGGCGAAGGTGGCTATGTGGCAGATAGACAATTTCAAACAACCGGGCTGCTGAGGGGTGTTTGGTAATAATCGAGCGAGCCAGCGGGTAAATCTTCTCGGCATAGGGTGCTGTAACCGATAGAAAATCCGTCGAATCTTCAGGAACAGGCTTACCCAAAGCTTTAGCTGCACGCTTGCGTGCCTCCGGGGATAACGTGACCGCATCCAGAATGGCTGTGGCCTGGAGAACTTGATAAGAGACAGCGTCCAGCCCGGCAATCTCCCTGGAAAATTTTTGGAATGATGGTTCTGACAGTCTGGGGACATCAGGGTCAGTCTGAGGTGCCACAAATGCCTTGTAGGCCTGGTGTGAGCCATCTCTTAACAGCTGCAGGCAATATAATCGGGATAGTGCTCTTGGCACTTCCCGATGGATTGCCGCCGATGACCGTTGTGTAGATAACTCAGGTGTAACGACTGGATTAACCAGCACCCATGAGAGTTGCTCTATCTGCTCCCGGGTAATCTCCAGCTGATCAGCAAAATGCGTGTGGATATACTCCTTTATGGGATCCAGCCGGTTTTCAGCCACCATCAAGGGGCTGACCAACAGCAGCAATACCAGTGAAATCCAGGGTAAGGTCTTTGTTTTCATAGTGAGCTTTCTTTTCTGGAATTGTTGCCATGACTGGAAACCGATGTGAGCAGGCTACCCGGGAATGAACACCCCATAAGGCAGCAGCCTATTGGTGAATGCCTGCCAGAGCCAACACCAATATCTGTCTCCAAAACCCGTAACAACAGGCCTCAGGAATGCTAAGTAAGATAGATGCTGATAGTTTAGTCAGCCACATGAAAGGGTCATTATTTCTTGAGGATATATAATACGGACGAACGAAGTTTGGAACCTGAGAAATACAGAAGTTATTTAGAGGCTATTCTTAATCGATGTTCCAAACCCGATAACCACTTGGCATTGAAATCCATTGACAGGGGAGAAAACAGCCATGGCTGACCTCGACCTGGCAACCAAACTGGTAGACCAGTTTTTCTCAGAGATAGCTGACAGCTATTGCCGTAAGGATCTTGACTCAATCATCGGTCACTACCAACCCAATTCAGGTCTTCTTTTCTGGAACGCTGAGGGTGACACCATTACCTCTGTTAACCAGTTAACCCTCTGGTATGAAGAACTGTTCCGGCGATTTGACATCAAATCGGTCAATTTCCGACTTGAAGAGATTTATGCGGATGAAAACACCATTGTTTCCGGGAGCCTTTGGGTGCTTTCCACACTTAGAAAGCTTGGGGAAGAAAAGCCAGGGGAGGAAAAGCTTGAAGAAGAACAGTCTCTGAGAGCCACTCACTTGCTTAAAAAACACGACTGCAGATGGCTTATTCATCATCTGCATGTTTCACCCACCCACTTTCTACCGGATTGATGACTCAAACAACGCCCAAACGATGCATTACCGCGTCTTCCAGTCAATACAAGCTGGCATCTTCCATATCACTGGGGGGCATGCTGGAGATTTATGATTTCCTGATATATGGCTTGATGGCCAGCTATATTGCCGAGAATTTTTTCCCTGCAGAAGACCCTGTCACCTCATTAATCAACACGTTTGCTACGTTTGCCATTGGTTATCTGACCCGCCCCCTTGGTGGTATTGTCTTTGGCCACTTTGGGGACCGCTATGGCCGTAAAAAGACCTTTACCTTTTCCATCTTTCTGATGGCAGTAACCACCGCATTGATGGGCTGTCTACCCGGATGGAACAGTATAGGTGCAGCAGCACCCATCACGCTGATCCTATTACGACTACTGCAGGGGTTCTCCCTGGGGGGTGAAATTCCGGGAGCTATCACCTATCTGAGTGAAACGACACCGGAAAGACGTGGATTGGTGATCGGCATTCTGTTTCTGGCCATTATGATTGGCATATCGTTCGGTACATTCGTTCACGGCATGCTTGAAATGCATCTCCCGGAAGAAGACATGAAAGAATGGGGCTGGCGAGTCCCTTTCTGGCTCGGTGGATCTCTGGGAATCATCAGCTATCACATTCGCAAACACTTCTCCGAGTCCGGATTTTTCGAAGCACTGGACCAGACCAAAGCACAGGCATCCATACCGCTTGTTCTCCTTTTCACACAACATACCCGGGGGGTTATCTGCGGATTCATGACCATTGGCCTATGCGGAGCAACCGTGACTATCTACAGCATTTACATGCCAGGTTTCCTCTCTTCGCTACTGGGTTTTCCCAGGGAAGCCGTCGCCTGGCACACCACCCTGGCGTTTCTGATGCTATCGCCACTCTGTCTGATATTCGGAATGCTGTCCGACCTGATGAATCACAAACTGATTCTTGGCATTATGGCCATTGTTGTCGCCACAACTTCCTGGCCAGCGTTTCAGTACTTCTCTTCACCAGACGCCGAACTGAATAAGATCCTATTGATCTGTGGCCTACTGACAGCAACCGCATCGGGTGCACTTCCGCCACTGTTGATCAGTTTTTTTCCAACGGAGATTCGCTATACCGGCATTGCCACCTGCTACAACATAGGGTTTGCACTTTTTGGCGGCATTGCCCCTTTTACATCAACATTACTGGCTAAATACTCCAATAATGCCTCGGGACCAGCCACCTACCTTTCTCTTATTGCCGTCATCAGCCTGATCGCCCTGTTTATTCCCTGGCCAAACGTTCAGCTGACAACGGATCAGTTTGATGACGCAAGTTAGCATCAGGAAACCTTTATTTATCAATACTCCCGGAAGTTCAAGAGCGGGGTTTGTCTTTGTCTGCCTTTGACAACATACACCTCTAAACAATAAGGAGCGGGAAAAGAACCTTGATATCGAATTGGTAGTATAATGGTTCTGCTCCATCCAAGAGGCTGTCCGAGAATAGCGCCTAGGAGGCTGTCCGAATGAGGTTCATAGATTCATACCGTGCAATCAGTTGGTTAAAATCATTATAAATCCAATAGTCATTACTAATATGGAGTTTTACCGGCTTAAATCCAATATCACTTATAAACGTAATGATTGTTTCCTCTTTGCCCCGCTCCACTTCAACCATGTCTTTCGTTGAACCGTTCTCAAATACTATAGGATTACAACAAACTCCATCACCTTTTCTGGTTGGGATAATATCGATGGAGCAATTCAACAACCGTTTAAAATTCAGACACCCGACAATTTCCTGGTAAAAACCACCTTCGAATTTCAAAGATACAGAAGGGTGATAAGATTTTTCTTTCTCAGCTATTAATGCTTCGTTTTCGTCGCACCAAAAGTACTGGAAAAATTTATTTACGTAACTCAGTAAACCTCCCATAGCAAGACTAGAAAATGATTGTACTTTATTTAGACCAGTAATTTTTGAGTTCATACCATGCTTACTAATCTTAAAGTTGCCGAGATTGGAAATCTCCACAACCCCAATGGGTTTCTGGCTTGAAAGCTGGACGTTCTGTTCCTGTATTTTGTGAACAGTAACGGGGTGACCGGCGTATGAGCCTGCGCTTTCCCTTTCAATGGGCAATCTGGCAACTAGATTGCTGTAATCACCACTGCAACCGGGCTGGCCAATACTATTAGTAGTATATGGATTCATTGATAAAACTCCTTTTCGATACTCACTCCGAAATGAGGTAAGGATCTTTTATGAGATATTGATCTGAGCAGGATTTAGCTTGTCTAATCATATGACAAGAAAAATAACTGAAAGTTCATTTTATCCTGATCCCTTACTCAGCGAAGGTAACGATTCACTTACAGAACCGAATCTTTGCAGAACAGACCAAACCCCACGATAGCAAGTACGGTTGCCGGGACACTATTCACCGTGTTAAGGAACTTCTGTAAAGGAAGTCTGTCCATCATCAGAAGTCAAATTTCCTGGTTCAGCCACAAACTGGCCATAAACATGTTCGAATACCATTGTTCAGTGTGACTGAAAACTCAGATTACAAATTCCCATGGCGGCCTGCCAGTCGGGAGAATTTGTGGCATTTATCACGAATTAATGAAGGGTAATATGGAGCCATCCCAATCATCAGCCCCGTTTTTCCAGTTTGCCTATGAGCAAGAATACCCATTCTGTGGTGATGAGGTGTTACCTGCCGAACTGGAGCCAATTGTCTTTGGCCAGTTTCCTCGCCGGCTGGTCAAAAGTGTCAAGGCCAGCAATTATGTCTGTTCCCTGAGTCTGCCGGAGGCTGAACATATTATTTTCCGTCCTGTTCAATATGGTGACGGATACCATGCCTGTGAATCCTGTTTTAAACGTCACGTGGCACAAAATAACCCGCCTGCTGCCGGGGCCGATGCTGCCAGTGCCAATAAAGAGGCTTCAGTTCCTGTCCACTTCAGGGACAAATGCAGGGAAAAAGAGATTGCCAGCCTTGAAGTTGAGTGCCTGGCAAAAGACCGGGGCTGTCCGTGGTCTGGTGTGATGTCCCACTTCCAGAAAGTACATATTCGCAAATGCCATCACTTTGTCCCGGGTCTGTTGGAGTTGAAGGCTCGTGTTTTTCATGACAAGGCAAAGCAAACATTGGAGCAGACAGCAGCGGTGGTTCAGCAAACCGGGGAAGACCTTAAGCAGCTGCCAGCTCTGAAAACCTTAAACGAGCAGCTGAGCAGCAAAGTAGAAATGCTGGAGGCAAAGGTATTCTCTCTCACTGAGCAGTTGAATACCCCCCCGGCCAGTGTCAATCCCAGCCAGAGGTTTGATACCAATACACTGGCAGGGCTCCGGGAAGCATCGGCTGCCAGTCGTGACCGTACAGTCCATAGCATTGAATTTTCCGAGGTCAGGACCATGAGTACGTGTCACCCGCTTCACCTGTTTCCGCTGGAAAGTGAGTTTTTTACCGTCGAAGACTACCAAATGCGAATGATCCTCAGACCAAGAGACAGTAATGATAGTATTCACCCAAGCCCTGTGTCCGGCCTTTATGTGCAGATTGTGCCGGGGGAGAAAGACCATCTATTGCCCTGGCCCTGCAATATTTCCCTGAAGATCACTGTTATTGGCAAACGGCCATCCCCCGAAGGACATGAGTCCAGCAACCTGGTACGTATTATTGATTTGGCAAAGGCACCCGCACACTGTCGAATCCGGCCAGAGCAGGGCTCTGACCCTGCACCTGTAGGCATCGACTGTCTTGAAACATTTGAGAATCTGTTCCGCAGTAACCTGGACAACAGGGATAACAGCCCGCTCTATGTCTTTGATGACAAAATAACAATGAACGTTGAACGTTTCTATGGTACTGCTGAGGTCACTGCCCCTATGCTTCACCAGATACCCTATTCAGCTCTGCCGTTTTGCTGGCCCATTGCCCGCTTTAGTGAAAAGATAGCGGCTATCCGTTCGGGCAGAACTGGCAGAGAATCGTTGAACAGTCCCAGCTTCTTCACTGCGGATCGGGGATATTTAATGGCACTGGAATTTTTTCCGGCACGGGATAGACTCACCAGTCACCTGGATAGAAACCGTCTGTTGGTAAATTTTCTTGAGGGGCCCTGCGATGACCAGTTGCCCTGGCCGCCTTCGGGTCAATTACAGCTATCTATTCTGCCCCCGCGGGACAGTACCCAGAAGGACAAACAGTTTCAGGTTTCCCTGTCCGACCTGAGTGGGAAACCGTCGCAAGGAAACGCCAATCTCGAGCTCGCCTCTGTCAGCGACGCAACACTGAATCTCTATATTGACCAGGACATGCTGGCATTGTCCGTTTCCTATTTACACCTGCCGAATCTCCACGACGATACACAATAAAGGCAGTGTAAACAGCATACTCTGAATATGGGAATAGAGATCAACTCTTGAGGTCATGTCAGCCAGGAGGCTGTCCGAGAATAGACTGCCCTGCTGCGGCGACAGCAAATTGGCCTAAAAATCCGCTTTTGTTCGGCAAATAGCCCCGCTATTCACCTCACAAAACCGA
>NZ_JAHHPM010000085.1 GCF_024606345.1 Endozoicomonas sp. YOMI1 | reverse complement strand
ATCCTCAATTTTCTGCCGTCCTCGCTACGGGGTCGCCTAGACGGGCGCTATTCTCAGACAGCCTCCTAGCCCGAAGTTTTTCAGGGCAGTAAAGGCATCAGCGACCTGCTGCAGCTCCAATGGTGTTTTTGGTGAACGCCTTAATCCACGCCATTGCCTGCTCGCCTTCGGCCATACTGCCCATGATGGCGTTCAGCTGTACTTCCAACCGTTCAAATCTGATCCCCGGTATTTAATACCCCCTGCATGGCTTTTTTTATGGCGTAAAAGCCCACGCTGGTGAGTACCAGGTTGCGAATACTGCGGCCTAAACTGGCAAAGCGGTTTTCGGTCTGCTGACTGGCTTTGCCCATGGTGCGTAGCCGGGCAGTGACTTTGGTCAGGGCTCCCCTGGCTAAATCCCGAGCCCGGATAACGATATTGAGTACGCTGTTATTGCTGGCCATGGTTTGGGTTCCTGTGTGGTTACCCGGTCAGCATGGGGGAGAGCTATTAGCAGGAAATTTCCGTAGATGGAACTTTTTTGCAAACTTAGGTTCTAAAAGAGAAATAAATAAAATTTAAGGATAATCTTATGCCAACCAATATTTCAAATAATCAAACAGGTTTATTGCCCACAGTTCTACCGCAATCAGTAGAATCAACACCAAGTCAACAGCTACAACCTGGCAATTTCAACTGTTTGTCAGTTGAGGTGATTCAACGTAACGCAAATGAACCGACTCAGCCCAACGCTCCCCAACTTGAGCAGACATGCCATAATACCAACAAATCTATCGATCAAAGGACTATTGAAGATTTAAGGTGTCGAATTCAATTCAAGAATATGGAAGCAGTAGCGCATGCAAGTGAATATGAGGAGTTAAAATCAATTTACAACTCAGGCAGGTTTGATAAATTTTATGAACATTATGCATATGAC
The DNA here is from genome assembly GCF_024606345.1 of Endozoicomonas sp. YOMI1. Classification (GTDB taxonomy): domain Bacteria; phylum Pseudomonadota; class Gammaproteobacteria; order Pseudomonadales; family Endozoicomonadaceae; genus Endozoicomonas. The sequence continues at coordinate 4,359 of NZ_JAHHPM010000085.1, read as the reverse complement.
CAAAGCTCAGGGTTTGTTAATGATTCAAAGCGAGTAGATATAAAACATATCTTTGCAATTATGAAGCTGGGTAACGCAACCACTAAATACAAAGATGAAATATACACAATGTATACAGGCTTATTTGAAAATGGGGATGTTTTTCTTATTGCGCCTCGTGAAGCCTATAGGATTGAAGAAGATCCAAATAATCCCAACAAAGTGTTATTTAGTGGAGATCCATTTTCTTTAGGTCTTGATGCCATTTATTCGGGGAGGACTTTTGAGGAAGTAAAGGAACTAATAAGCAAAGTTCATAATAACACTCCACTATCAAACCACATCTCTCATATTCTTGAGCATGAATATAAGTAAGGCGCTCTAAAGCGCCTGCACCACTTTCATAAACTGGGACAGCCCACTGCTGGTGATGCTGCTGTCCCTCAATACTTCAAATTCCATTGAATCCTCGGCAAACTCATCACTGATAAAGGGCAGCCCCTGTACTGGTGAAAACTTCAAGCGGTGCATGGTAATGCTCACCGGTTTTCCGGACTGCGCTTCGTTTATGCCGTCAAAGAACAAAGCAAACTTAACCGCTTGAGGTAAATTTTGCCTTTGCCAATGTAGGAGCGATCTTGTGTGTTCAGTTCCTTCTGTGGTTCATGGTCTGGTCAGGGTCTGTTCCCAGGAGATGCCCCATAATGCTATCCCCTTTCGGTCTATCTCTCCGACTGACCCGCTGACCATGTTCGGCGGTTATGCCCAAGGTGACGCCCCGGTTCGGTCTGGCGGTGGGGTTCCGGTAAATCAGCGAGCAATGGTTGCCCCAGATGCGTTCCAGTTGCATCTCATGGCCGGGCCGGGCGCTGTTGTAGTAGGCTGCACCGGTCAGGATCTCATCGATCTCCAGCAGCTCCCTGACAAACGATAGAGGTACCAGTCCATCCTCGACTATTGTGCCGTTAAAGGCTTTGACGATGCTCGGGTTACGGCGCAGTGCCACGGCCACTTTGCGGCTGATTACCATCACATTGGGTCGCTTGATGGGCGTTTCCAGTGCGTCGGTCAATGTCACCAGCGGCTTGCTGTCGGCATGATCCCACAAGTCGGTACCACTGAGAGTCTCTTTGCTGGTGTGTTTTCCAGGCTTGAAGATATGAATCCCTTTCATGCCGTTCCTGTCGATGGATGTTTCTGGTGATGGTGTAATTCTGGTGGGTGGTTGAAATCCTCAACATACAGAAATTTTCTTGTCTCTTACCACGCAGTATGAACGGCGACTGTTGTTCATCAATGACCTCCCATCGGGTTATTCATCCACCCAATTGGGCAGTTTTTCTGCTGCCCTGGATGCTGTTGTTAGTGCTTGATATGAAAGGGCACGTAGTCATTTCGGTGCCACTTGGGTATTTCGCCGGGCTTATATGCCTGAGGATGGCCATGTTCAACTCGGTTACCCATGAACCGGTGCGGGTCTCCAATTCTTTCAGCTCGTTCGGGTGTCGAGCGCCCTGGTTCACATCCTGTTCAATCATCAGGTAAATCTGTTTATAAAGTGTCATCAATTGGCTGACCTTTTTCTCTATCCGGTCTTCCATGTCTTTTAGGCTGCTGAATTTCCACCCACAAAGTCTTTAAATTCCGGATCTGCCAGCACCTCTGGCCGGTAAAAAGTTCGGCGTCCCTGATTGAATGCCTGATCCTACCCGCCCGGGTTATAGTGCTGCAAACTTTCCAGATCTAACTTCAACTTTTCTAAGCTGTTATTCTTCTATGGCTTATCAGACACGGTGGCTGTTTTTAAGTTCCTGTCAAGTTTTAGTGGCTGTATAAGTGGCTATTTTCTTGAAAAATGAACGTCAGTACTGAAATATAGTGTAACACCGACTACTAATCTACAATGCTATATTACTCTTATAATTGTAACAAAACTGTCACTATTTAAGGCTATGGTCGTTTTGATACAAACTTAAAAAAAAGGCTCGATTCTATGTCTGGCAAAACAATTCTAATTGTGGATGATGAAGCACCCATCAGAGAAATGGTCGCTATGGCTCTGGAAATGGCTGGCTACCAGTGCCTGGAAGCAGCTGATGCAAAACAGGCACACTCACTGGTGGTTGATAACCGACCCAATTTGATCCTTCTGGACTGGATGCTACCCGACATCTCTGGTATCGAACTGGCCAGACGACTTAAGCGTGACCAGCTGACAGCAGAAATTCCGATCATTATGTTGACTGCCAAAGGGGAAGAAGACCATAAAATCCAGGGACTGGAAACCGGTGCGGATGATTACATCACCAAGCCTTTCTCTCCCCGTGAGCTCGCTGCCCGACTCAAGGCCGTGCTGCGCAGAACTCAGGGGATGGACGAACAGTCGGCTATCGTCGTCAAAGGACTTGAACTCGACCCTGTCAGCCACCGGGTCAGTATTGATGGCAACCCCGCCGAAATGGGACCAACGGAATACCGGCTGCTGCAGTTTTTCCTGACTCATCAGGAACGTGCCTATTCCCGTGGACAGTTGCTTGATCAGGTCTGGGGTAGCAATGTGTATGTTGAAGAGAGAACGGTGGATGTCCATATTCGCCGCCTGCGAAAAGCGCTGGGCAATGGCTATGAGAATTACATTCAGACCGTCAGAGGTACTGGCTACCGTTTTTCCACTAAAGCATAGAATGCTGTTCAGGAATTTTACCGGGAAAAATGAAAGTGCCTTCAGAGATGTTTTTCCCATCATCGCCTGATGACAGCAGGATTATGGTCAGGTTCCATCACCATAAGCTAAACAAACTCCGGAATTACCTGTGACTACCTCCATCCGATCCTTGTTTACTGGTCGTATAGTGTCAATTCTTGTAATTGGGCTGCTTGTAGGCTGGCTGGCTGACCAGATTTTTCTGGTGCTTTTTATTGCCACATTATTCTACCTTCTCTGGAGCCACTATCAACTTCACCAACTGCTGATATGGCTTGATGAGGCTGCCCATAAAGCGCTGGATCCCCCCGAAAGCTCAGGCGTATGGGGGGAGATTTTTGACGGTATTTATAGAATACAGCGAAAACACAACCGCTCAAAACAGCGACTCACCAGCCTGATAGAACGAATGCAGGAGTCAACGGCAGCATTAAACGACGGAATCGTCATGACTGACCAGAGTGGCTCCCTTGAGTGGTGGAACCGTGCCGCTGGCGAGTTACTGGGCCTGCAAATGCCCGATGACCAGGGGCAGCCTCTGACAAACCTGGTCCGAAGCCCCAAATTTGCCAGCTATATGGAAAATAGCCACGGCAAAGAGCCAATCAAGATTGATTCCCCCGTTCACGAGAGCCGACAGCTTCAAATAGACATTACCGTTTATGGTCAGGGCAATCGACTTCTATTGGTCAGGGATGTCAGTCGGTTGCATCAACTTGAAACCATGAGAACCGATTTTGTTGCCAATGTTTCCCATGAATTGAGAACGCCACTGACGGTCATTTCCGGTTATCTGGAGACCATGAGTGATGGTATGGCAATGAATCCGGATACACCGCCCATCTTTAAACGTGCTCTTGACCAAATGCAGGAGCAGGCATCCAGAATGCAGCGACTGATTGAGGACCTTTTGTTACTTTCACGTCTTGAAGCAACGGAACCGGAAAGAATAAGTCAGTCAATTAAGCTTAAGCCTCTGCTTACCGGTATCGTTAACGACGCTAAAGCATTGAGTGGCGAAAATCAGCACCAGTTACAACTCAAGTGCGAAGATGATGCCTCATTAACGGGTGATGCAGTGGAGCTGCGCAGTGCCTTTTCTAACCTGGTTTATAACGCTATACGCTACACCCCGTCTGGAGGAAAGGTGCAGGTGAAGTGGTGGCAGGATCAGGAAGGTGGACACCTGATGGTTCAGGACAATGGTGTTGGCATTGACCCTGTTCACATTCCAAGACTGACTGAACGTTTTTACCGGGTCGATAAAAGCCGGAGTCATGCAACAGGGGGTACCGGCCTTGGACTGGCGATTGTAAAACATGTTTTATTAAGGCATGAAGGTCGTATAAGTATCAGTAGTCATCCGGGAAAAAGCAGCCGTTTTATATGTCACTTTCCCTTATCGAGAATCAATCAAGCCAGCGTCGTCAAAGTCCAGAAGCCTGTTGAACACGTTCTTTCCGGCAAATGATTATATAAAACCGTATTTGCCAAAAGAAAATCATGAAAATAAAAAAGGGTCTGAAAGACCCTTTTTTATACAGAGCGAATAAAACTTATACCAATTCCGCCTTCTGAATATGATAGCGAGCAAGCCATTTTGGACAGCTGGGCAAGGCGCAATGACGAGTAATAGCAGGGCTATTGCGAGGAATTCCAACGAAGATCCAGCTGTT
>NZ_JAHHPM010000008.1 GCF_024606345.1 Endozoicomonas sp. YOMI1 | reverse complement strand
GATAGGAGATATTCAGCCCCGTCAACTCGTTAAATTTACGGTGCAGATCCGCCTGGGTGTCGCAGTTTCCATCACCAGAGAGGGCATCAATCAGTGAGAGAATAAAATCCAAAGGACGGATATCTCGCTGTCGTATAGTAAAACCAAGCTGTTCCGCCATACTGAGGAGTTCTGACCGATCGAAACAGGTCAGCAGTTTTTTTCAACTAATCTACTATTTGTAGTACTCATCTTGTTCAGTCTTGATAATGGTTTCGAAGCTTTATTATTGTGGCTGTTCAGGATGAGTTCTGCACTGTAAGTACTGCTTTAATTGGCCTTAATGTCTACCCTAAGAATTGAGATTAGTAAATGCAATCTTTTAATCCATCTGAACCAACTTATCAACATCCACCACAAGCACATTTTGACGAAAACAATGAAGCTGTAGCGCTCATGTCTGGAAGATATATAAAAAAACACCAGATTGGCGAAGGTTGTTTCTCCAAAGTTTTTCTTGCTGAAAAAATAACAGGAAATACAGAAAACAAATATGTCGCACTGAAAGAACCCATCGAATTCGGTGAAATTGAAATCAATACTCTCAAAGGATTAAACCCACATGTAAATATCGTAACAATGTTAGACTACTCTCTGGAGACTTGTACCATTGCTATGGAGCTGGCAGACTGCAACGTAACTCAACTCATTGGTATATGGGGGCAAGACAAAACAAAGCTGAATAGCAAACAGCTGAACTCTTTTATAGCCGAATTATTAAGAGGGTATCTTCACATACAACAAAAAGGCAGGATTAAGAATGCAGATATTGCCTGTGGTAATGTCCTGTATTTTGCCCGAGAGAACAGACTTAAAATTTCTGATTTCGGCCTGATTCAGAATGGCAAACAACAGGAAGAAATAGGTAAGCTTTTGATATCCCTGCTCGACAGGATGGGTCACAACTGTGTGGCAATCCCGCCCGGACGCTTTGAATGCTCTGATTGCGTTAAGGATGCAATAAGAATTTGTAGAGAAGGCCATGCTGGAAGCTTGGAAAGATGGAAACAAGAGCTTAGTAATGAGCAGGAGAAAATCATCTCAGACCTTTTAAACGAACGTCTTGATTCAGACCAGATAGAAAATATCCTGAAAAGCTTAACCAGCCAATTAGAAATACTACCCAGACCTGATACAATTCCCGATCATTTGCTGGTCTGGAAATAACACGGTCCAATGAGTGAGGATCTCGTTAGTAGACAATTGTTGGCGTGCTTTCAATTTTTTCTATCCTGACATTTAGCCTACTATAAGTAATGCGTTAAGTAATTGTCCTTAAATAATTCCGACATTTAGAATTCACTCTCCGTTCCCCCTGCGGAGTCGAAGGGGTGTCTGGCACGATCTATCATGTTTCGGAGTTTACGCCCTTCGACAGGCTCAGGACGAACGGAGTTTGGAAGCTTCAGAATGTGGAAATTATTCAAGGACTATTCCTAAGCCTGCCAGCAATCACAACACTACTTTTTCCTGCCTGTCATGTAGTGTTTGCCCTCTTCATCGTACACAAATAATTCTGCCTCAGGGTATTGACCCATGACTTCAGACAATGTTTTTTTTGGATACTGTTCAAGCTCACCTTCAGAGCCAACAACGCTGAGTACCTTTTCATCAAGATCGCAAACAATGATCCTGCAATTTTCAGTACACGCCATCAGACGAAGATCAATCTGTTCGGCATAATTACGAGGCTTTTGTAACTGTTCAATTTGTTCTTTAAACGTAAAAGTGAGTGCCGGGTCAAACTGCAGCTTACCATTGCCTTGCAGGCACTTTATTCCCTCTTGGTAGGATCGATTTCTTAATCCCATAATGCTGGAATGACGTCTAAAACAATTACAACCAAATCACCACAAAGCACAGATCCCCCATAAACAGCTTTTAACCCCTGACGAAAAGAGTAAAATAGCCGCCAAACATTTTTCGCTTATAGCTGATAAGAAATCGTACCGGAAACCACCGGGTATCAGAGGGACATTATGCAGCTGAACTCCATCGAAGAACTTCTAGAGGACATTCGCCTCGGTAAGCCGGTCATACTGATGGATGATGAAGACCGTGAGAACGAAGGTGATTTGATCATCGCTGCGGAGAAAATCACCCCGGAAATTGTTAATTTTATGACCCGTGAGGCAAGGGGATTGCTGTGCCTGACACTGACCGGCGATCGTTGTGATTTTCTTGGCCTTCCGCAAATGGTGGGGGCTTCTGACAACCAGTCTGGCTATGGCACACCATTCACCGTATCCATTGAAGCGGCAGAAGGAGTTACCACGGGTATTTCCGCTCAGGATCGAGCCAGAACCATTTTAACGGCGGTCGACCCACTTTCCCGCCCGGCTGACATTGTCCAGCCAGGTCATATTTTCCCACTTCGCGCCAGACCCGGCGGTGTATTGAGCCGCGCTGGCCACACGGAAGCCGGTTGTGATCTTGCCCGTCTGGCAGGACTGACACCTGCTGCAGCCATTATTGAGATCATGAATGAAGATGGCTCAATGGCCCGTCACCCTGACCTGGAAGCGTTTGCAGAAAAGCACAACCTGAAAATTGGTACTATTGCTGACCTGATCCACTACCGGATTACCCATGAAAAAACCGTAGAAAAGGTTGAGCAGAGAGTCATCAAAACCGACTTTGGCCAGTTCTATCTTTCGGTTTATCAGGACAGCATCAGCGACTGCAAACACCTGGCGCTCAGCAAAGGCTATATTACTCCGGACTCACCAACACTGGTTCGTGTCCACGCCATGGAACCTTTCCGCGACCTTCTGGCAGCCCACAGTGAGGGTGCCCGCCCCAGCTGGTCTCTGCATAAAGCCATGGTCAGGGTAGCAGAAGAAGGCACCGGGGTTGTTGTGCTGCTGGATTCCGGCAGCCATCAGGATCTGGGAATGGCCCTGGAGCGCTTTGTTGATGCCAATGAGCGTACTTCTTCCGATGGTATGTCCAGAGCCTACCAGGCCATTGGTACCGGCTCGCAGATTTTGCGGGACCTGGGCGTTGGCAAAATGCGCCTGTTAAGCTCGCCCATCCGCTTTGCGGCACTTTCCGGATTTGACCTGGAAGTTGTGGAGTATCTGCCATTCGGTGAGTAAGCTCTCATCTGATGGAACCAGGATGTCAATAGCTTAAAAAAATCACAATGGACGATATCCGATCATGTAAACTGATTTGATACTGACCATCCGTATTGAATGCACATCTGTATTTAATGCAAGAGTTACCTTTGCTATTACTATTTGGTTGGTACACTTTCTGCACTTTGATTGCGTTGCTAACGAATGTGTTAAAAAGCCGTTTCAGGTTAATCTGGAAGATGAAATGCTTCCCCTTGATGCTCTGACGGTAACAACCTGGTGACCATGGAAAAATCTGGCAGCAAGGATGGAAAGGCCCACGCCTTTCAAATGATATCCCTTTTATTGAATCTGGAGGCTTGAGGTGAGCACCTCGCCAATGAATAACCCACAATGCACCCCCTTGCAAAAGAAAAGCGCAGACCGGCTCAACCCGTCGGCTCGCAGAAGAGCGCGACAGCTGGCCCTTCAGGCGCTGTATCAGTGGCAAATTGCCAAATCACCACTGAATCAGATTGAAGAGCAATTCCGCACTGACAATGATTTCAGCAAAGTGGATGCTGGCTATTTCAGTGCCATCATTCATGGTGTTCCCAAACAGGCCAACCAACTTGATGAAGCGATGACCGCCGTGCTGGACCGCCCATTGAGCCAGCTTGACCCAGTGGAGCTGTCAGCCCTGCGCATTGGTTGCTTTGAACTGATCAACCGGAAGGATGTTCCTTATCGGGTGGTGATCAATGAAGCCATCGAACTGGTCAAGCGCTTTGGTGCCCAGGACTCCCATCGCTACATTAACGGTATCCTCGACAAGCTGGCACCACACCTGCGTTCTGAGGAAGTACAAGCCTACCGCAAAAAATAGGCTGATTATAAGCTGCTTACACCATGACGGGTGTCAGGCACAGAGGACGACTTGACCATTTAACGGGGATTTATGGCCGCTGGTGTAATGGGTGAATTCGAGCTGATAAAACGCTACTTTGCTCGCCCTGAGATCGCACAGATTCAAGGGCAATATACCAGCAGCATTCTTGGCATTGGTGATGACTGTGCGCTCTTTGACATCCCCCCGGACATGCAGCTTGCCCAGTCACTGGACACCCTGGTGGAAGGGGTTCACTTCCCCGGGGAGTGCGATCCTTTTGCCCTCGGTTACCGGGCCCTGGCCGTCAACCTCAGTGACCTTGCGGCCATGGGGGCAGAACCACACAGTTTTTCCCTCGGCCTGACCCTGCCCAGGGTTTCCGAGCTCTGGCTGAAAGAGTTCTCTGAAGGTCTTGCCCAGCTTGCCCAGCGATTTAAAGTCCCACTTATTGGTGGAGATACCACTAAGGGACCACTGACCCTCTCGCTACAGGTTCAGGGGCTTGTCCCCAAAGGACAGGCCCTGTTACGAAGCGGTGCCCGGCCCGGTGATCTTATCTGTATTACCGGCACACTGGGTGATGCAGCCGGGGCTCTGCCTTCTGTTCTGAATGGCAAGACACCGGAAACCTATGGCGATGAAAGCCTTAAATACCTGTTAAATCGCTATTGGTATCCATCCCCCCGTCTATTTGCCGGGCAATGGCTGCGTCAGGCAGGTGCCACTTCAGCCCTGGATATTTCCGATGGACTGCTGGGGGATCTTGGCCATATCCTCGAAGCCAGCAACGTGGGCGCAGAAATCGAGCCCGAGCTGGTCCCCAGGTCTGCTGCCCTTGACCAGTTCCATGACCAGGATACCGCCCTCACCCTGGCCCTGACCGGTGGTGACGATTACGAACTCTGTTTCACGATCCCCCGCCCCCTGGCTCAGACACTGCCAGCCAAACTCTCAGACGGATGTCGTATAACCTGTATCGGCCAGATTAATGATGAGTCTGGAATAATCAGAGACCCACAGGGCAACCTGCTGAGCAAAAAAGCCTACACTCATTTTTGATTTCTGAAAGAACATAAAGTCCATGACGCTCTCTACCAAACAAGGCATAACGCCAAGAGAAACCTGCTGGAAAAATCCTGTTCACTTCCTCGCCTTTGGCTGCGGCAGTGGGCTGGCTCCCAAAGCACCCGGCACCTTCGGCACCATTGCCGCTGTGTTTTTTTACCTGCTACTGCAGGGATTGAGTCTCTGGACATACCTTGGGACTCTGGTTGTCGCTTCGGTGGTCGGTTTCTGGCTCTGTGGACGAACCGCAAAAGATCTGGGTGTGCACGACCATCCAGCCATTGTCTGGGATGAATTCTGCGGTTTCTGGATAACCATGATTGCCGCCCCGGCAGGATGGCAGTGGATTCTCTTGGGCTTTGTCCTGTTCAGGCTGTTTGATATCTGGAAACCATGGCCGATCAGCTGGCTGGATAAAAAAGTTCACGGCGGTATTGGCATTATGATTGATGACCTGGTGGCGGGTGTCTTTGCATTTTTATCCCTTCAGGCCATTCATTATTTCTATCTGAAGGAAGTTCTCACATAACCCTGACATCGTATTATTAGGCATGAGCTTCCTGAAACACGTCAAACTGTCAGAGCATCGTGGAGTCATGCAGATTGAGACAAATTATTAGTCTATTATTCCGGGTCAGCCTGTAGTTCTCCCTATCTTTCTGCCTTATTACCATACTCGCCTGAAGCCTCACAGACTGATACAATCCGGTCACGAACTACATAAGGAGCAGTGAGTGTCTGTTAGTTTTGTTGCAGAGTCTCGCTTACCCACGCCCTATGGCGAATTCATCATGTATGGCTTCGAAGACAGTGGTACGGGCAAGGAGCATCTGGCATTAACCATGGGGGATGTCAGTCAGGGTGGACCGGTACTTGCCAGAGTTCATTCCGAATGCCTGACTGGTGATGCACTGTTCAGCATGCGCTGCGACTGCGGTCCACAACTTCAGGCGGCCCTGGAGCGTATTGCTGAAGAAGGTCGAGGCGTATTGCTTTATCTCCGCCAGGAAGGCCGTGGCATTGGTCTGCTGAACAAGGTTCGCGCCTATCATCTTCAGGACAGTGGCATGGATACGGTTCAGGCTAATGAAGAACTGGGTTTTGAGCCGGATATGCGCAAGTATGACATGTGCAAAACCATGCTTGATCATCTTGGCGTTTCCAGCCTGAAACTAATGACCAACAATCCACGCAAAGTTGAATCTCTTACCAACCTGGGCATTCAGGTTGCCGAAAGGATCCCGCACCAGACCGGTCAAAACCCTCATAACGAGCGTTACCTGGCCACGAAGGTGTGGAAACTGGGGCACATGTACAACATGGCCTGAACAAATCAAAAAGGGAGCCATTTGGCTCCCTTTTTTATCATCTCGACTTTTTCGTGAAAAGGACAGTTGTTCAGGACAAACACAGCCACTAAGCCGGGGCTGCCGCCTTACCAAGATGAAATGACTTCCGCTCTATCCGCTCCATCCGGTCACGAACCGAACGAATAATACCCTCCTTATCCAGCCCGCACTGAGCCAGCTGTTCCTTATGGCTCGCTGCTTCAATGTAGGTATCAGGAATACCAAGATTCAGAACCGGCACAGTAATTTCCTGTTTCTGCAGATATTCCATAACGCCTGAGCCTGCACCACCAGCAATACACCCTTCTTCAAGGGTCACCAACAGCTCATGGTTAGCGGCAAGCTCTCTGACCAGTGCTGCATCCAGAGGTTTAACAAACCGCATATTGGCAACCGTTGCTTCCAGCGACTCAGCAGCTGCCAGGGCATTCCCCAACAAGGTGCCAAACACCAGCAGCGCTACCCTGCTTCCTTTACGGCGAATTTCACCTTTACCAACAGGCAGAGGCTCAAGATCAAGGCAAATCTTGGCACCAGGTCCTGTTCCACGAGGATAACGAACCGATGCCGGCCCATTATAAAGAAAACCAGTAGACAGCAGCTGTCGGGTTTCATTTTCATCACCCGGCGTCATCACCAGCATATCAGGGATACAACGCAGATAGGCAATGTCGTAGCAGCCACCATGGGTTGGGCCATCTTCCCCCACCATGCCCGCACGGTCGATGGCAAAAAGTACATCCAGCTTCTGCACAGCGACATCATGAATCAGCTGATCATAAGCACGCTGCAGGAATGTCGAGTAGATCGCAACAACCGGCTTGAGGTCTTCACAGGCCATGCCTGCCGCCAGTGTGACACAGTGCTGCTCAGCAATCGCCGCATCAAAATAACGCTCCGGAAAGTGATCCGCAAAACGAATCAGGTCAGAGCCTTCTTTCATTGCCGGCGTGATACCCATCAACCGCTCATCCGCTGCGGCCATATCATACAACCACTGTCCAAAAACATTGGCGTATTTGGGCTTCTTGGGAGCAACCATTTTCAGGTTCTCGGTTGCCTGAGGTTCCAGCTTGTTAATGGCATGGTAACCAATAGGATCCTGCTCGGCCGGATTAAACCCTTTCCCCTTCTGAGTCACCACATGCAAAAACTGAGGTCCTTCGAGGTCTCTCATGTTTCTCAAGGTATGAATCAACATGGGCAGGTCATGACCATCAATAGGGCCGATATAGTTAAAACCCATCTCTTCAAACAACGTTCCGGGAACAACCATTCCCTTGACGTGTTCTTCGGTTCGTCTTGCCAGCTCCCAGGCACGGGGAATAACATTCAGAACCTTTTTACTGCCTTCACGAATGTGGTGGTAAGTCCGGCTGGCAAGTATTTTGGCCAGATAGTTGGAGAGCCCGCCAACACTTCTGGAAATGGACATGTCGTTATCATTGAGAATCACCAGCATATTGGCCTTTACATCAGCTGCGTGATTCATGGCTTCATACGCCATACCCGCCGTCATGGAGCCATCGCCAATCACTGCAACAGCGCGTCTGTTTTCACCTTTAACCCGGGCAGCAATTGCCATGCCAAGCGCCGCACTGATAGACGTGCTGGAATGCCCGACACCAAAAGTATCGAACTCACTTTCCTCTCTTTTTGGGAAAGCGGCGAGGCCATCCTTTTGTCTCAGGGATGACATTCTACCCCTGCGCCCCGTCAGAATTTTGTGCGGATAAGCCTGGTGACCAACATCCCAGACCAAACGGTCTTCCGGAGTATTCAACATATAGTGAAGCGCAATGGTCAGCTCCACTACGCCAAGCCCGGCACCAAAATGCCCCCCTGTTCGCCCAACGGAATACAATAAAAACTCCCGCAGCTCCCGGGCCAATTGTGGCAGACGGGATTCTTCAAGTGCGCGAAGTTGTTCCGGATTATTTACCTGGTCCAGTAAAGGAGTATCAGGCAGTGTCTTGGGTATCTCGTGAAACATGTGCTCGTAATAACGTCTGGAATGATCCGCTGGCTGGCATTGTACACCCAACCTGACAGGAATAGCATCGCACAATCTTGTTGTGCAGCCCAGGAGGCTGTCCGAGAATAGTCTGCCCTACTGCGGTTGCGATAAATTGGTCT
>NZ_JAHHPM010000084.1 GCF_024606345.1 Endozoicomonas sp. YOMI1 | reverse complement strand
GCTTTGGCTCGGTTGTTACTGCCTTTCTGCTTTTTAGCCAGTTGACGCTGAAGGTAGGCGAGCTTTTGCTCGTAGCGCCGAGTATAACGGGGATTGCCGGATTTATTACCGTCCGATGTGATGAACAGATCAGTTAAACCTAAATCAATGCCTACTGCCTTGGTGGAAACAGGCATTGGTTTTGATTCAAACTCGCAGAGCATGGAAACAAAGTACCGGCCTGCTCGATCTTTGCTAATGGTGATACTTGAAGGTTCAGAAGGAAGATCACGACTCCAGCGGATATTCAGAGGATCTTTGCTTTTGGCGATGAACAATTGGCCGCTCTTCACGCTGAATGCAGCCTTTGTCAGCCGCATACTTTGTCTTGAATGTCTCTTTTTGAATTTAGGGTATTTGGCTCTGCCAGCCCAGAAGTTCTTGAACGCTTCCTGTTGATCCCTGAGTGTTTGTTGCAGGATCACGCTGGAAACGTCAGCCAAAAATGGAAACTCTTTCTTGAGTGATACAAGCCGCTTTTCTGCGTCAGAATGGGAGATGGATTGTCCGTCTTTGTAGTAGGCATCAGTGCGAAAACGGAGGGTGTTGTTATAGACAAAACGGGCACAGCCAAACGACTGGGCAAGGAGTCTTTCTTGCTCAGGCGTTGGGTAGAATCGTTCTTTATAGGCACGTTTTTGATTCATTCTTACAGTGTTACTTGCATTCTGTAAAAATACAACAAAAAATAACCGCTGGTTATGGAATCCAGCTCACCCCCAGTCCTACCGGACTGGTCGCTTGTATCCCCGCCCGACTGGGCGAGGCTTTACGCGAAGCTACGGTAACCAGTTATTAATAACAAGTTTCGACAATTCATCTTTGGAAAGGATAATTACTCTTGCGAATAATCAATTTACTGTAGAGAAGAAAATTCACAGAGAAGGTCATGTTCCATGGCCAGAATTAGGTGCATTTGATTCAAGCGCAGCCCTACTCAAGCGGAGGTAGAGTTTTTTCTCTTGCCATTTATTTAACCAGAATAAAATAAAAACCCCGATAGACAAGCTATCGGGGGTTTATATTTTGTGCCTGGCGATGACCTACTCTCACATGGGGAAACCCCACACTACCATCGGCGATCG
>NZ_JAHHPM010000083.1 GCF_024606345.1 Endozoicomonas sp. YOMI1 | reverse complement strand
AAATGCTCAGGTTTAGATAACTTTGAGTAGGTTTGAGCAAGTTTTCAGGAGCGGCTGCCAATCCAGTATCACCTGTGGGTTAATTGGTTTTGCTGATCGCCTGCCGGTAGAGATGATCCACTTTCACAATATTGGCATTCAACCCATTAATACGGGTATTGTGGGACGGGTGTGTGCTCATAAATTCCGGCACATTGCCATCACTCTGCGCTGACATCTTATTCCACAAGCTGACGGCAGCCCTTGGGTTGTATCCAGCCCTGGCCATCAGCTCCAGACCGATGAGGTCAGCCTCGGCCTCATTGGTACGACTATTAGGCAAGGTAAGCGCATAATTTACTACGGTACTGCCAACACTCATTACCTCAGGACTGACACCCAGAAGAATCCCCAGGGTATCCTGCCCCAACTGCACCGCATACGCCTGAGACATAGCCTCCCGTCCATGTTCCCTGAGCGCATGAGCCATTTCGTGCCCCATAATGGCGGCGATTTCATCATCCGTCAGCTTCAGGGTGTCAATGATGCCGGTATAAAACATAATCTTGCCCCCGGGCATGCAGTAGGCATTGAGCTGTTTATCCATCATCAGGTTAACTTCCCACTGCCAGCTTTGGGCATCCTGCCTGAACACGCCAACATGGGCCACCAGGCGGTCAGCAATCGTACGCAGACGTTTCACGTCTGCAGGTTTCCGGTTCAACACATCTTTTTTACGGGCTTTATTCAGCGCTTCCTGATAAGCCTCGGCAGACATGGCATTCACCTGGCTTTCAGAGAGCAGAGAGAACATTTTCTGCTCACGGTGGACACCAATAGCCCCTGAGTTGGTTGTTGATACCGTCTGACACCCTGCCAGAAAAATACCCAGGCTAACGCCCAGAGCTTTTAACCACTTCATCCCAATTACCTTCTTCAATACGTCATTCTGATCAGTCTGCCATTAAACCAAAATCACGGCTATAGCGGTATCCGGTAGCAAGTTATTGCACAATTCACCAGAGGCATTGACAACGGGCTTAAGAAGAATAATTTAAAATTACCCTTTTATACAATTTCAGAATATTTTTATCCCTGATTGCTTCAAATAAATATGGCTAACTTTTATAGGTAAAGATACCCTCAAAACACTTATACACCAAATATCAGCTGATTCTACCACCCCTGATTTTCTTACTTACAACTGGCAACTAAAAACTATTAAAGGTAATAAAATGGATGGCATTCTATCTAAAACCTATCAACCCCAACCTCCTGTGGTTGAACTGCTAACACAATCCCATCAGGAAGCGGAACCATCAAAATCTACTGTCACCAGCATTACCCCAACCAGGTATATGCCAGAAGCACAGAGTGAAAGCCCACTTTTGAGGGCTTACACTCAGCAATCTGTTGATGAGCCAATTCAGGAAATGGCACCCTCAGCAGATCAAATAACAAATGAAGAGCTGAAGAAGAAAAGACATTCTGCCTCAGAGCAGAGGAGAAGAAAAAAACTGTCCAAATTATATACAGACATTGAACATGCTGTCAGAGATATAACACCCTTAATCAATAATCCGACAAGAAAAAAATTATTATCAGCCTGTATTTTTGTTGCAAAAAAGAAAACTTACCCAAACCATATCCCCCCTAAAAGTAAAGATATAAAAACATTAAAAATATCGGCTAATATCGAATTAAAAGAAAAGAGGCTGATAAAGAATCATAAAGAATTCAGTCGTCGAAATGAAATTCGCCAACTAATTAATGAACTGAGCAAACACATTCCAGGAACGTCCTATCAGAAAAGAAATGAGCTTACCACGCTTCAGAATTTTTTATCATTTATCACTGGAAACCCACAATTAAAAACATCAAAAAACCAGCTAAACCAAAATTCATCTTCAAGAGTAAAACAGGGATTAAGTTCAGGAGAAAAAAATGGTGAAAAAGCAGAAAAAAAAATAAATGTAAAAACAGCTACTTTTGATTCATCACAAACCCTTAAAGAGTCTGCAAACAGTGATAACCAGGTTAATTCCCCATTGATAAAGAAAACGTTGCAAAAACCAGAAGAAATGGAAAAAACACTCGAGCATTCTCAGCCAAACTGGTTTGCAGCGCCTGTTTCACAGTTTCTTGAATATGAGTTGGGATGCCATGAAAGAGAGCAGCTCAAAACCACTGATGAATACCCATGGGACAGCCTGGAGGCTACTGAAGGTACCCATTCTCCTGTTATCCCATGCCCATACCCCCCTGTGCCAAGTGGACAGGAGCAAAACAAACAGGTGCAAACCTATACCTGCCTACCAGGTCCCCCTCTTCCTGATATCGGGGTATACAAACCACAAACTGACTCCAATGAAGAGCCTTATCCAGCAGATGACTTATCTATGATGAAGGCCGTTGCTCCACAGGAAATTTTCCAATGGACATCTTGTCAACAAATGGAGGATAACCACTCTTCTTCTACCTCTTCCTCCCTTGTGCAACCTCAAACCGAGGGAGTACCCTCTTCAGAAAATGAGGCAATACCCTTTTTCTTCCAACAACACAGACATGAAGGGATAAGGGCTGTACCAAATCAGACTTGGGGCAAGCCATCTTCAGGAAATGAGGCAACACCCTTTGGCTTTCAACAACTCAACCCTGAAGGGATAGAGGTTGCACTGTATGATATGGCAGAAACTTTGCCATTAGCATCAACATCAGCGGTGTTACAGATAGCCCCCCAAAATGCCCCACTGATAAGTTATTTAAAGAATCAGGTTGCTGACCTACAGATGAGCCAGGCAAACCTGGAACATCAACAAATGCAAACTAGAACTGTCTTAAATGAAGTAATAAACAAAAACCTGCAACTATCAAAAAAAGTATGTAATCTTGAAAATGAGCTTGAGATGCTGCGAACAGAGAATGCACAACTTCACCATAAAAAACAACTGGTAGAGAACCAGATGACATTTGCTTTGCAAGAAGAACAACAAAAGCTTGCTAACCTACAGAGGAGCCAGACAACCCTGGAACGTCAACAAATACAAACTCAATCTCTTTTAGATGGAGCACGAAAGGAAAATCTGCAACTATCGAGAAAGTCAGTAAATCTTGAACAAGAGCTTGAAATACTTCAAAAAAAGAATGAACTGCTCCAGAAAAAAGATCAACTGTCAGAGAACCTGGTGAAATTTGCTTTTCAAGATGAACAAAAAAAAGTTACTGACCTTGAACAGAAACTCCGCTATTTAGAAGCCGAACGTAGTCTGATGATTGACAAAATATCTATATCAGATGACAAAATACATCAATTAAAAGAAACTCTAAAAAATAGTCAACCTAGAAAAGGAAAGAGAGGATACAATATTTCTTAAATCTGAGACTAGCCACTAATATAAGGTTAAATCTTTCACCCACTACAGGTGACCTGATCAAGCTTAATAAGAAATACAGAGAATCATAAGTCAATTCAGGAAAAAAAGCTGGGCATTTTTTACATTTTTATTTTTCAGAACCCAGCTTTTTTCTCTTTGAGTAGAACTGCTGCTTAACTGGCCCTTAATATTTTTGCAGCTGCCACCATATTTCTCAAAGCCTCTTCTACTTCCGGCCAGTCTCTGGTTTTTAAGCCACAGTCCGGATTTACCCATAAACGCTGCTTGGGAATTTTCTGTGCCGCTTTAGTCATCAGCTGTTGAATCCACTGGATACTGGGCACATTGGGTGAATGAATATCATAAACGCCAGGGCCAATCTCATTCGGGTATTCAAACGCTTCAAAAGCATCCAGCAGTTCCATATCTGAGCGGGAAGTTTCTATCGTGATGACATCCGCATCCATGGCCGCAATATATTCAATAATGTCATTAAACTCGCTGTAACACATATGGGTATGGATTTGGGTTTCATCTTTTACGCCACTGGCAGCAATGCGAAAGCTCTTCACCGCCCACTCCAGATAAACAGGCCAGTCTGCTTTTCGCAAAGGCAAGCCTTCCCGAATGGCTGGCTCATCAATCTGAATAATGCCAATACCCGCCTTCTCCAGATCAACAACTTCATCTCTTAAGGCCAACGCTAACTGCAGACAGGACGCTTCTCTGCTCACATCATCTCTTGGAAATGACCAGCAAAGAATGGTAACCGGCCCGGTTAACATGCCTTTAACAGGCTGACTGGTCTGCTCCTGGGCATAACGGCTCCATGCAATGGTCATCGGCTCAGGGCGGCTGACGTCACCAATAATAATGGGTGGTTTTACACAGCGACTGCCATAGCTCTGCACCCAGCCATTGGCAGTAAAGGCAAACCCTTCCAGCTGCTGGCCAAAGTATTCAACCATATCATTACGTTCTGCTTCGCCGTGGACCAGAACATCCAGACCAAGCGACTCTTGCCTTTTAATGGTATTGCGGATTTCCGCTTGCATCGCTTCGATATAAGACTGCTCATCCAGCTCCCCTTTACGAAACTGTGAGCGCTTCTGTCGTATCTCCCGCGTCTGGGGAAAAGAGCCAATGGTGGTTGTAGGAAATTCAGGCTGATTCAGTTTTTCGTGCTGTAACCTTGCCCTTACCGCATAAGGAGAATGACGATGATCAATATCCCTGTCATCTTTTAGTGTTGTCACCCGTTGTTCTACCGCTGTATTATGAACCCGCTGGGACTGCTGCCTGGCAGATACCACTTTTTCCGCCTCAGAAATCAATTTCAACACAGCCGGATCCTGTGCCTGTTGCCCTCCGGCTAAAACCTGACCGATAACGGATACCTCTTCACACTTCTGCATGGCAAAGGCAAACCAGGATTTCAGCTCATCATCAAGCTCGGTTTCCTGTTCCAGATCAACCGGAACATGCAGTAATGAGCAACTGGGCGCTACCCACAGCCGGTCTCCCAGCCGCTCCTCTGCCTCCTTCAGTTGCTGCACTATCTGCTTCAGGTCTGAACGCCATATATTTCGGCCATTAACAACACCCGCTGATAAAACTTTGTAGGCGGGTAAGCGGTCAAGCAGTGCCGGTAACTGATCAGGGTCTCGAACCAGATCAATGTGAAGACCATCCACTGGCAGATTGACCACCGTGGTCGTGGTACCATTGAGACCGCCAAAGTAGCTGGCCAATAGAATTTTTACCTTGCAACTCTGCAGTCGGTTATATACAGATTCAAACGCCTGATGCCATTCCCGGGGAAGATCCAGAACCAGAATGGGTTCATCTATCTGTACCCACTCCACATTCATTTCTGCCAACCTGGTCAGAACGCGACCATAAACCTCGACAAGACTGTCAAGCAATTCCAGTCGGTCAAAAGACTCGCCCTTAACTTTACCAAGCCACAGCCAGGACAGTGGGCCAATCAGTACCGGTTTTGCCCTCAGGCCCTGTTCAATAGCCTCAGCGGTTTCATCCAGAATAGCGACGTTAGACAGCTGGAATTTCTGGCCTTTGTGTAACTCTGGCACTATATAATGGTAGTTAGTATCAAACCATTTAGTCATTTCACAGGCAGCAGCGGGCTCTCCAGTGGGCGCTCGACCACGGGCCATACGAAATAGCGTATCAATATCACCAGGGTCCGCTTCCGAAAATCGCTCCGGCACCGCACCCAGCATCAGAGAGTGGTTCAGCACCTGGTCATACCAGGCAAAATCCCCCGTCGGAATCAGGTGAAGGCCTGATTCTTTCTGCAGCTGCCAGTGCCGCTTACGTAGACGACGACCCTCTTCTAAAAGTTCCGCTCTGGACAGGTCTCCACGCCAATAACTTTCCTGAGCCCTCTTCAGCTCACGGTTAGCGCCTATACGTGGAAATCCAAGGTTATGGCTAGTAATCATGAAATAACTCCGGACTAATCATCAGACTGATTGTTTTCAGGATTAATCAAAGAGTAGTCACAATTCTGTGAGAGAGTTAGGATTGAATCTTTACCCGTTTACAGCGAATATTCCAGCCCCAGACCAAGTACCTCTGGCTTATTCAAATAATATTCCTGTAAAGCATTTCCATGGTGTTTCAGAGCATTCATGCGAGTCTTGTTGGTCGGATGTGTTGAAAGGAATATATTAACCACTTCACGCAGATTTCCACCAAAAGTGGTCATTCTGTCCCATACTCTGGAGCATTCCGAAGGATCATATCCAGCCAATGCTGTCAGATAGATGCCTATTTCGTCAGCCTGAGTTTCCTGATTCTGGGAAATGGAGTTGGCAAAAGGAATGCTGGCGAGGGCGAGCTTATTCAGAAAAATGACATCACTTAACCTCTGCCCCACGTGCTTTGCCAGTACATGCCCCATTTCATGCCCGAGAATACAGGCCATGCCGGCCTGATTTTTAGCCATAGGAAAGATCGAATGATAAATCACAATATTAAAGCCACTGGTTGCAAAGGCATTGGGGGAACTCATATCCATGGCGATAATTGTCCAATAATCCGCAGGGATATCAAAAACCTGCTCAACAACGACCTTTAAGCGTTCGGCAACAGGGTCAAGAAACGCGGAGTATTTCTGTTCCAGTTCGTAGGATGTCTCTTCATGCAAAACCCAGTCCTGCAATTGTGTAAATTTGTAAAATACCCAGGTTAGTGGTCGGGAAAGGTAATCAAAAGGCGTCCTTAAATAAGTTCGGGAGACAACTGAAAGCGTCCCCCGGGCAGCCCCGATGAGCAATGCGCTGATAGTAAGATCAATAAATAGTGGTCTGGCACTGCCTGTTGTGATGACTTTTCTAAGACCACTCCAGCTCACCCCGATCATCGAACCAACAATACCACTGGCAACAGATGCAAGGCCATTATTTTCAAATTCTTCAAGCAGGCTTCTGTCAACAACCCGATGGAGTTTGTTGATAATGATATCGTCTTGATTAAAGGAGTGAATATCTTCATTCCCATAAGTGCTGGTAAAGCAGGAGAAAAAGGATATACAAAAAGATATTGAGATTATCAATAAGTACTTGACCCTGAAAAACACATTCAATCCTCAAAGATGATTCGAACTACTATCAGTCAGACAAAAAAAAAATTGATTGGTTCCATCATTCTATCTATTCAATCTGATCAAAAAACAATCAATCTTGATGGCGCCCCATGAATTCATGCCCTCCTTGATCACCTAACGGTTTATCCACAAGATTGTCCACATAAATTCTGAATGGTTTGTTGTGGATCATCAGCTGGGCAACACTCAGGTGGGTTGCCAAGTATCTCCTTGAAAAACAGAGGTCTTTCAATCCAGACGGGTTGAACTTTTTTCTGAAAAGAAAGTCTGAAATTTCAACTTAATCAATAGGAATTACCAATAATGGAGACAACATACCCAAAAGCGCCGCCCAACCACTTGAATGTACCATCCGCCAACTGGATAGACTATGTGGACGGACATTTGTTGTGTAAATCAGCCCTTTGCGGCCAAATTGGTTTGTATTTAGGCATGGCAGTATCGGAAAATCCTATCGTTCCTCATCTTGATTGTTTGTCATGTTGCGGTGCTGCAATCATCAATATTGCTCTGTATCGACGCGATATTGCCCATAGCCAATATACAACTGAAATGATGATGGCCGTCCTCAACAGTAACAACGAACAAGAGAAAAAGCCTGAGCAATTGTCCGGGGAGCAAACAGATATTGATTATGGATGCACAATGAATAGTGAGGAAATTGCTGGCGAACTGATAAACAACCAGCCAACGGTGGTAACTGACCAGCCTGCAATGCTGAATCAATTATCCACAGACTGTAGACAGCGAAAAAACAGCTAGCTGCCCTTGACACCCATCCGCTCCCAAAGAAGCCGGGGACCGGCCATGCCCGGGTGCAACGCTCTTCTTTCCAGTTGCGAGAAGCGCCTTATCCAACAGTCTGCCCAATATACAAGCCTTTATCGATTGGACTGCCTGACATTCACTGCAGGCTCATCCCTATGATAATTCCTGATTGAAGGACAGAAGCTGACTTTTTTATACCGGTTAATGGTTTGGTTCAGGCAGCACTGGGGGTGTACTGTCCATAAATGTCAGGAAGTTTGCCCACAACTCATGGGTTCTCTGCCGGGTCAGTTTTGTTTGACAGGAAACTGCCATCACTGTCCGAACCGTCCCTTCTCGCCACTGCGTATACACTGAGTCACAATGGGAGTTATAGTACTTCTCCCAGTGGCTTTGGGCCGCTTTAATCGCTGCAACTACAGATATGGAGTAGACTGCCGGATAGGTGAAATAACCCTGTATTACACAATCTTTTTTCTAAAACACTTACTTGAATATGAATAAATAAAATTAGATTTCACCAGTTAAGGAACTTTTCACTAAAAAAAATAACCAACTTAATATTATTTTTTTCATAAACTTTACCACAGTTCGTTACTATGGATATTTTCACCCCATCAATTAGCCTTGGTACCAATACCCAACCACCTCTTGCAAAAGAACTCCATGGACAAGCCACGAAAAATGGCCGGGTAAAAACAGCAGAATCAGTTAGATTCATTCCAAAAGAAGATTCAGAGTCACAAGGCGCAGAGCAGTCAAGGCCCAGAGATATATCACCACAAGATAGAACCGTCATTGAGTTCTCAAAGTTTTGCTCTAGCAGCTTTTATTCAAAAACGGGCAGTAGAAGTTGCAAACTTCCGGATGAACCTTACTATAGGCATTCTCATATTACAGTCTCAGACTTTTGTAGTTTGATGCGAATTTTCAGCCATACCCACAAAGGCCTTTTTCGTGATATTACCGATACGATTGGAGTCACTAGTGATGATGAAGATGAGACCATAGCAATTCTGAAAAAATTAGTTCATTCAGAAGAATACAATAATATTAAAGGTATAGATGCAGCACGAAATGCTATACCCGTTAGAGTAAAAGCAGCTCCCCATGCAGTAAACTCTGAAGCCAGTTTCTTAAGATGCCGAAGGTCAGCTCGAATGGTACCTCGTAGATTTCGGGAAGATACCTTAACGGAAACAACCTCTCCAGACAGAAGCAAAGATAGATTACGCTCAGAAAAAGAAACGAGCTCATTGCCAATTAAACGAAGAAAGGCAACTTGCAGTAAAAAACCTAATACCGGTCGATGTAAAATTAAAATTAAAAGTGAAAGAGAAAGATTAAATGCGGTCAAAGACATTATTAAAGCCTGCCTGAAAGAGCCAACCTCAAAAAAAGACATTGAAAATACAATGAAGCTTATATTTCGTCGAAGTAATCACTGGCAGGATTTGGCATCGCTCAGAACCAGCATGAAACGCTGGTTTAACAGTCTTAAGCCCTCTATGACCCAGGGCTTTGAAGAAAAAGAGATTAAACAGGCAGAGGAGGTTTTTTCCAGACTTATAGGAGTCTATCCTCCATCAGGAAAAAAATAACAATTTAGGTCATGGTTATCCTTTGTTATTTGTCAAAAGTTGCTGGCAAGCTGCTATTGGAAGCGGCATATCGCTGGCTGCCGGATTTTTCCCAGCCGCTGTTTGAATTGCTCAGGGTATTAAGCGACAGAGGATACTGATCTGGTATCGCACTCTCTTTTTCCAGCAGGCAACCAATCACACTATGAAATTAAACAGGAATCATTATTGTCGTTATTTTCTGCATACCTGTTTTGTAGCCGATAAGCTTCATTTTCGGCATACCTGTTTTGCCGTCGATAAGCTTCATTTCTGGCATGACTGTTTTGTAGTTGATAAGCTTCTTCTTGATATAAGTCATACTCCGCTCGCGATATTTTACGGCCACAGATCTCCTGATAATCAGCAGAATCAAAAATGTGATTTTCATCAGCTTTATCAAAAAGTGGGTCGATGGGCCCAAGCAAAGTGGACATAAGGTAAAAACCTTCGGTAAAGGGAAACCTTGCTCCCTGGTGCTCCTTCACTTCTCTCATTTCTGCTTGAAAATCATCAACGACATGAACGTTTGGTTGCTCATCTGCCTCGTTCATCCACTTGACTGCAGGCCTCACACTAGTACAGGCAACCAGGCATACCGGACTCCTCTCAGGCTTTCTGTGTTGCAGCAAGTCAAAAATACGATCTTTAGAGCCTCCTTCATTGGGCTCACCGTCATTAAATACATAGATAATACGGGGGGGAGATTGCGGGGAGCGTTCGGACTCTTTTATAGTTCGCAACATAGCAGGATAAAGAGGAGTAGAACTTTCTCTACCACCCCAGAGAATACTGTCCAGACACCTCTTCATTTGCATCGCAATCGCGGCTGGTGTTCCACGGGTATCAATTGGCAGAAATTCCTCAGTAAAACTTTGAATTTTTATTCCCATCACCGGAATATGAGCTAATAAATCTGCAACATTACCCAACCGATAAACCGCCTCTTCCAGCCTGGTCATTTTCATTTCGGTCACAGGATGCACCATGCCATCCCGAGTATCCATTGAAATACTGTTATCAATGATAAAATGCAGCTCATAATTTTTCAGGGCAGCCAGTCGATACGCCAGCCAGATTGATCCGTTTATTGAACCACCCAGCACCTTTGATATCGCACATTGCTGCTCAGGAGTAAATTCGCGCTGAAACCTTTCTATCGGAAAGGGAAGCGAGGTGGCCATTGATGGTTGAGAGCCAAACCCGGAATGTTGGTAATTGATTCCGGGGTATGGAGGCGGAGGATCCGAGTATGGAGGAAGAACCGGGTAAAGTTGAGGATGAACAGTAGCGGGTGATACAGCACCTTGTGGCAGAAAATCAACGTTTCTCCCGTGAGCCGGGTTGATATTTGAACGGTCACCGGGAACATTTGCCATATGCTGTATATTGGGATCATGTGAGTTTAGGGTGAATCCAGAGTAATTCACTTGTTCTCGATTACCAGAGCCAGCGGGTGATCGACATGTGTCTGATGAGGAAAAAGGCGGTTGTGGTGGATAGGTCACCCGCTGGTTATTAACAGAATTTGATTGATGACCTTTAGTGTCCATAGCTAAAACCTCTGTATATTACTTTTTCTTTAGGCTAATAAAAATAGACAAAAAAACTTCGACAGGACAATTTTTTATTTTAAGAAAGATCATTAAACATTAAAAAAACTCTCAGTAACTTCATAAGTAAAAAATCTTGGATTAATACATAGAAAATAACCAGATCATGTTAGCTTAAGAAAGACCAGTCATGCATGAAAAACAAGAGAATAAAATTCCTGTTAAAGAAAATAAAAAAAATGACATTTAACTTGAAATTAGAACAAAACCCAATGTCATTAGCTCCCCCCACTGATTGCTAAACCGGGGAGCAGCAGCGTTTTTGCGCCTCGTTCTCATAGTCCTCCGTGGGAATGCATACCGAACCTCTCCACAGATTTAGCCCCCCATCAAACTCTCATGATCCCGGGCAGAAATAGGTTGTTTCACATCCAGCAGG
>NZ_JAHHPM010000082.1 GCF_024606345.1 Endozoicomonas sp. YOMI1 | reverse complement strand
ATGCTCAGGTTTAGATAACTTTGAGTAGGTTTGAGCAAGTTTTTAGGAGCGGTTTCCAGGAGACCCCGTGAATTCTTCATTGTAAGTTGACTGGCTTCGACGGTTCCTCCCTTGGTCTGGATACATCATCAATAGGTTCGCGGGCCTCATTGGGAGAATAAATCCGCAGAGGGTCAATGTTGATTGAATATCGTTGCGATCAAAATAAGTCGTTTACTCCAAATTTATTTTTTATAAATGAAACTTTTTAACATTTATACACTCCAAAAATACTCTATCACTGCATTAACGGTAAGTAATTGATGATTTCTGGAAATCCAATAAATACCAAAAATGGCGTGGGAGCTGCTCAACAAAATAGCTTGGGAGCTGCTCAAGATAATACAGTATCTTCTGGTTCTGGCAGTTGGCTCGGTCGCACTGCTGACAATACTCCTCCCCATGATTTTTCTACCCATCATTCTCCAGGCCCGGCATACCAAGGCTCGGATTCGGTTACTAAAATGAGATCGGCGGCTGTTGCTGTTGAAGCAAGCCCGGATAATGGCTTGCGACTCCCTCCGGATAAACTGGTGAAGTGTCAGATTTCATTGGAAAATGGGTATATAGAAGTTTTTGGAGCTCTTCATCGAATGTTGCTGCTTAGCTCAATGTCTCGCTGCTCGTCTATTCTCAGGAAAAATTTGGATATTCTTAAAACTAAAGAACCATTTGATGAACAAATCTTTTTGGAATCGGCAGAACTTTTACACGCAGACCAATCGGTTATTGATGATCACCAGCAACATGATAAATCTGTAAAGATTCAGTTGCTGGAAGATCTGTATCGCCAGCGGAATGATGAGCCTGCAGAGCAGCGGAAGCATGCTACTTCCCAAATGGCTAATTTAGAAACGATTAAACAGAACTTTGAAAGCTATGCTCCGTTAGATAGGTTAAGTTGTTTACCTGATCCTGTTCCAGAACATGAGACAGCACAAATGAAGGATCATGTGGATGCTTTGGATACGCTGTTATCCAGCATTGACAGAGGTCCTCTTGGTCCACTGATCAAAGCCGATGACTCACTGCAGGGCATGCTGTCAAAAGTGAATGCAGCTGTTCAGGAATGTAAAAATAGTTTGAACAGAACAAATCTGTAAATTCAACTGCCAGTTGCGTTTCTCGTCATAATTTTTCTGCCTGAACTTTTCTGTGATCTGAGTGTTGGAAATGATTGAAGCCCATACGATAGCCACAGCTTAATTGAATCTCACAGGTTGAAAGGCACTGGTATGGCGTATTTTTCGGCAGCACTTTTTCCGGCCACCGGGAGTTAAAACCGATCAGATCCCAGCAGCCCGGATTCAGCTGTTTCAGCAGTATGGGAACAATCGGGGAGTTGGCCAGATCAAGGTTGGTAGCAAAACTGACGTATGAACTGTTTTTATGTGGTGTGATATGAATGGTGGCATAGCGGTTATCCCGAATAGCATTCATGGAGTAACCACAGGGTTTGAACAGCCAGTCGCTCAGGGCAAAGTCCGGGAACAGCTGGTGCAGTTTAAGCAAGCGACGAATGTCTTTAATCCTCTGGTACTCACTGCAAAGGTAGTCGGCATTTTTTCCCTTGATATGATACATCAGCAATTCGCTGCTGGTGTCATCAATCGCTGGCTCATAGGGTTTGTCCAGATGGAATACATAATTATGATGGCCATCCAGATAACCCAGACGAAAGGCACAACCGGACACACGCTGGCTCAGTCGGTCAATGTCGTCCATAAAGGAAGTCTTCTGAAGATGGGGCTGGTACTCATTTTTGCGCTGGAATCTGGCACAGCGGATATGCTCCGGAGGCATCTGTTCAAAGAAGTAGAGGGCTGCATCCACCAGGGTAGTGGTGCCACAGGTAAGCATCAGAAACCGGTCATGCCAGACAAACAGGCTGGACTCCGACAATAGATAAGCGTCACAGTGTTCGTTGCTGAGGACGGCCAGAATGTCTGCCCGGGCTCTGGCTACCATTTCTGCCCAGAAGCTTCTGCCCAGGGCTCTCAGGGAAACCCATTCCGGGCTGGTGACCATCTCTATTTTCTTTTCCGAGCCTTCAAAAAACATCACTGCAGGCTCCCCCCGATAAACTCCAGATAGGTGTAGCCCTCACGGGCCATGCCATCAGTGATAGACAGATGATGGAGGAATCCCGGCTTTTTCCGCCACCTGGTACAGTGAAAGCTCATTGATAGCGCTCTCTTCCAACAGTTCCAGTCCAGGGCAACCGTGAGAATGGTATTTCTCCGCTCGAGACTTCTGGCCTGAGTTTTGCGGGACACTTTGCGTTGTTTGCTGGCGATCTTTGTCATAGGAATTCATGCATCAAGAAGAGGAATTCTGGTACCAAAGTGTTGTCAACTTCCTGCACCAATGTCACAAGAAACTGCATCACTTACCCATCAAGTTTTCGCTCAAGCTTTCCGGTAAATACAAAGCAAGCTATGCCCGGGCCATATCAGACATTAATTCAGGGAACTTAAATCTGACCCATCTGTCAATAAGTTCATCATTTATTTAATTCATGCCGACAATAGCGCTGTTCACCCTTAATCAGGAGTTTTCATGGCTAATCCCTTCCCGTCACTACCACCCGCCTCGCACCCTGTTGTCGACGGTGCTGTCGATCAAGTGTCATTTTCGGCAAGTAAGGATGCTTCCTGCCCAACCTCTGCAGCAGCAGTAGCAACCTTCGATTCCCGGCGCACGACTATTGCCTTATTGGAGCGCGATCAACTGAAGATTCAGGGGTATTCTGAGCGGGATATTTCAGACGCAGAAAAGGAACTGCATGAACGGGCAATCATACCGTCGATGGATCAGACTCTTCAGGTGCTTGCCGACAAACGTGTGGACATCACCACCACATTTGTTCCCGTTACTCAGGCGATCACCGACACTCCCGGCCTCAAGGCTAAAGCCTCTTTGGCCAGAGAGGTCAAGGAGTTCGCCAGGTCAATAAATGAAAGTGTGATGAGCGAAATTGACAACCATTACTCATCAGCCTGGCCAGACAAGCAAAAAGTGGCCCGCATTGTCAGCCAGTGGCCAGAGTCCCTGAAGGAGTCGGCAACCTTTATCCGCTATTACTGGCCGACTTTGCCGGTTGGCATGAATAGCAGAAGGTTTTTGTGTGACTTCACGTCTGCCACCGATGTCAGTCGCCTGTATGATTCTTATCACCATGGTCCTAAATGGCGCCTTCGCGATGATATTCCTTTTCCTATTGAAATTTCTGATCTAAAAGATCTTGAGGGTCTTTCTCAAGAGGAATTTCAGCAGATCTTTGGCGAGTATTCCCAGCAAATTCGGGACCTGATTAAAAATCCTCCTCCCGATGTTCAGTTAATCAAGAAAGACATGTATCTGGATTTTCCGGTCTTCTTCCGTCTGGTCAAGGATATCTGGCTTGACGCATTACCTGCTGGTAATACCGGAACCATGGACAGGGTCAGTCATTTGATGGTGTCGTTTACCAAGCTGCTACACAGCTTTTCCGATTGGTATGACTTAGACCTCTACTGTAAATCGCTGGATGCCTTGTTAATGAGCGCCCATTCTCATTCACTGAACCATGACGATTTGTCAGTTTTAGTGTTTCAGCTGGTGACACATCCCCAGAAATGGCAGGAAAACTATAAAAATATTTTCCGGCAGTTGCTCAGCCATGGTTTTTCAAGTCAGGAAAGCAGGCTGATGAACCACTTTGACCAGTGGGGGGCAGATCCCGGTTCGCAAATGGAAGTCAGTCGTTGGGCAGAGTCAGAGTTAATTCCGGATACCGTCGCAACCCTGCGCTTTCTGAAAGATATTGTGCAGTATATTGATGAACATAAGGAAAGGACTTTTTATCCGCAGAATATCAAACAAGGAAAGTACTTCGATAAAGATACCTGGCAGCTGCTGTCACCCATCATTGCAACGGATCTGAGGAATTCATTTCCCCTGGAGGAAACACGAGAAGTGCTCGCTGATTTTTTCAGTGGCAAAGCCTCCTAGAAAAGCGCTAATACCCATACAACGCACAACCTCGTTCCCATGCTCCGCGTGGGAATGCATACCGGAACCTGCTGGATGTGAAACAACCTATTTCTGCCCGGGATCATGAGAGTTTGATGGGG
>NZ_JAHHPM010000081.1 GCF_024606345.1 Endozoicomonas sp. YOMI1 | reverse complement strand
GGTGGCGCAAAACATTTTCTCGCGCCATGGGCATTTGTGGTTTAAAAAAACGGCTAATTCAAAGCCTGCTGCTTCATCACCTGCAGCAGTGCCTGAACCGGGTGTGGAATCTTGTCATCGCCATAACGTTTCACCTGGCTGCGGCAGGAATAACCGGTAGCCACCAGCCTGCCACTGTTTTCAGGGTTCTGCACAACGTCCTTCCAGCTCATATCGTAGAGCTTTCTTGATATTTCCTGATTGCGGGTCTCATGGCCATAGATGCCTGCCATCCCACAACAGCCGGTGGCTTTATAGGTGAGTTTAAGGCCCAGGTCACTGAATAACTGTTGCCATTGAGCAGGGGCGGCAGGGACATTGGAAATTTCTGTGCAGTGGCCGAGTAGCACAAAGTCTTCTGTCTCAGCGCTGGCAAGGTTTATTTGCAACTGACGTATTGTTTCTGACTGTCTGGCAAACCATTCGGACAGGAGCAGTACTTCTGGGGAGCCGTCAGCCATAAGAAAGTCTTCGCCCATCACTTCCCGGTATTCATCCCGATAGGTCAGGGTAACCGCAGCATCAATCCCCACCAGGCTGATGCCACTGTCGGCCAGTGCTTTCAGCTCCTCACCATTGGTTCTGGCGATTTTTTCAAACCGGCCCAGGAACCCATAGACATGGAGCACCTTACCATTGGGTTGGTAAGGGGCAATCAATGGGCGGTAGCCAAGTCGAATCAGCAGCTCAACCAGGTCGGTCAGCAGTGGTGTGTCAAAGAAGCTGGTAAAGGCATCCTGAATAATAATGACGGTTTTATCCCGTTCACTGTCGGGGATGGCATCCAGCAACGTGCGGTTGGCAATGGCCGCACCAGCACGACAACAGTCGTTAACCGGCGATGAACTGGTAATCGCCGGAATATCCTGCAGACCAATGGTTTTGCTGGCAAGGGTATTGGCAACTGACCAGCCCATGACCAGATTGTAAGCCGGTTTGACCTTGGCGAGTACCGGCAGCATTGGCTCCAGCAAACCGGCCACATGGTGTTTGACCGGTCTTGGGTAGCGGCCGTGGTAAAGTTCAAAATAACGGGAACGCAGGTCGGGAACATTGACCTGAATCGGGCATTGCCCGGCACAGGACTTACAGCTCATGCAGCTATCCAGAGCCCCATAGACCTGATGGCTGAAGTCCTCTTCACCCCGCCATTTGTTCACCAGGTTAATCAGTTTCTGACCACCGTTGTAGAGTGGGCCCGCCTGACGGATCTTATGGCTTTCACCAGCTATGTCGGCACCAGCGGCGGTTTGTAACCGCAGCCATTCCCGCACCAGACCAGACCGGCCTTTCGGGGATTGCGTCCGGTCGCAGGTGGCTTTCCAGGTGGGGCACATGGCGCTGTTGGGGTTGTAATTAAAGCAGGCACCGTTGCCGTTACAGTAAAGGCTGCTGGTGAACTCGGCAAAGGCATTGCGCTCAATTTCCCGGTCCTGCTGGCCACGGGTGGGCACTTCATCAATCTTCAGCAGCTGAACCGGTTCTGGCAAGGTGGCGGGGGTGGCAATCTTGCCGGGGTTTAACTGGTTGTAAGGATCAAATACGCCTTTAATTTCCTGCAGCACCGGGTAGAGGTCGGCAAAGAAGTCCGGTGCGTATTCCGAGCGGACCCCTTTACCATGCTCGCCCCAGAGCACACCACCATAACTTCTGGCCAGTGCAGCCACGTCATCACTGATTAACCGGACCAGTTTCTCCTGTTCCGGGTCTTTCATATCGATGGCCGGGCGAACATGGAGAACACCGGCATCCACATGCCCGAACATGCCATAGGAAAGCTGGTGACTGTCCAGTAGAGCCCGGAAGGCTTGAATAAAGTCAGCGAGATGTTCCGGGGGAACGGCCACATCTTCCACAAAGGGTATAGGGCGTGCGTCGCCTTTCATATTGCCCAGCAGCCCGACAGCCTGCTTGCGCATGTTCCAGATTTTTTTAACATTGCCGGTGCCTTTCACTACGCTGTGACCGGCACGCCAGATACTGACCGGTTTTTCCAGCTCTGCTTTCAGGCGATCGATACCCTGCTGAATCTCCGCTTCATCGTCGCCGGTAAACTCGACAAAGTTGATGCCGTCAATATCATCACTCCCTTGTTCTGACGAGCCCGGTGGAAAAAAATCTTTGACACTTTCCCAGACACTGTCGGCCTTTGCCAGCCCAAGCACACGGGAATCGATGGTTTCAATGGAATCTGGCTGCGCAGACATCAGTGTTTGGGCATCCTGCAGCGAGTCCTGGAAACTTTTGTAGAAAACCAGCACCAGGGCAGAATGCCCGGGGATAGGCAGCAGGTTAACTTTAATCTCACTGATGATCGCCAGGGTACCTTCGGAACCACAGAGAATGGCATTCAGATCATGCTGGTTATCTTTATTGACAATATTGGCCAGGTCATAGCCGGTCAGGTTTCTGTTCAGGTGAGGGAATACTTCCGACACCTGTTGTTGATGTTCGCTGTGGGTCTTTTTCAGGGTGTTATAAATCGCACCAATACGGTCCTGTCGCTGACACAGTTGCTCAAGTTGATCGTTGTCCACCGGTGAGGAGTTCCACACCGTGCCATCGGCAAGTACTGAGGTCAGTTCAAGTACATGGTGTCGGGTTTTGCCATACACCACAGAACCCTGACCGCTGGCATCGGTATTCACCATGCCGCCCACGGTTGCCCGGTTGCTGGTGGAGAGTTCCGGGGCAAAGAACAGGCCTTCATCAGCCGCCAGCTGGTTCAGGTAGTCTTTGACCACGCCGGATTGAACCCTGGCCCAGCGCTCTCTGGTATTGATCTCCAGCACCCGGTTCATATAACGACTGGTGTCCACCATAAAGCCAGATGTCAGCGACTGACCATTGGTGCCGGTACCACCACCACGGGGAGACACAACGATCGGGTGGAACTCCGGCTTATTGGCAAGGGTGAGAATCTTGCTGATGTCTGCCGTTGAGCGAGGGTAGAGCACTCCCTCTGGCAGTACCTGGTAGATCGAATTGTCCGTTGCCAGAACGGTTCGGTCGGCATAACCCAGCTCAATATCCCCGCTAAAGCCTGCCGAGGCCAGTTCACGGGCAAAGTGGCTATATAAGGTATTTGTCGTTTTCTGGTCCAGCCTGCTGATCACCGCTTTACTCCCCATCAATCCCGTGGGGTATTGTACGTAAAGCAGGGAAGGTAGGGAACAAAAGGTGGCGGGTTTGCGATTAACCCTGGGAGGTAGTCTATTCCCGGACAGCCTCCTGGTGCAGCCAAGTTCTTTTATACATAATACAGGCCGTTCGTTCCCACGGTTCCCCGTGGGAATGCATAGCGGAGCCTGCAGGATGTGATGTTAAATATTTGGGTGCGAGTATTAGAAAAACATCTATCTTACTGCCATAACCTATGGACTGGTTAGCCTTTGGCGACTGACCAGGAAGTGTTCAAGAATCAACCGCCCTGGTCTGGTAACTGCGCATCGTGCCATGGGTACATTTGCATGGAGGAATTATCGGACTATCCAAAAGGTTATCAAATGAAAGTTGAATCCTCATTACCAAACGCATTCAACCCACAGGCTATGGTCATGCCCGCAGAAACCTCCAAGAGGGCAGGTATCACCATTTGCCAGGAATGTATCCGATGCGGTAATGACTTGGCGCAAAAGCCGGAGCACAAACCGATTGTTGACTACAAGGTAAGTCAACTTGCCAGTCATGCCTTGCAGGCCGGAACAATTTTGGTGCGCCGTGCGGCGGGTTTTGCTTTCAATCAGGTGATGAGTTCACCCTATGTTGGTGCTGTGGCACCAGGGCTAAAAGAATCACTGCTTGTTTTGGCGGTTTTGTATAATCAGCAGCAGGCGGCTCAGGCGGCAACAATACCAGAAGCAATGACAACTTCTGCAAACACCCCAACATCCAGCCCAACCACAGTGCCTGGGTGGACATGCGATCCTGATCAATTCCTGTGTGAAAACGACCGATGCATTAGTAACCAGTTTAGATGTGATGGAAGTGATGATTTTCTTACGGTGGATTGTGGTGATGGCTCCGATGAAGAGAACTGTACACGGGATGTATGTAAAACCTTAGGGCGGTTTATTTGTGATAACGGCCAATGTTTATCTTCCATTCTTCGATGCAATGGGTCGCCCAATTGTCGTGATCACTCGGATGAGCGGGCGGAGTTATGCAACAATGTAACAACGCCAGCACAAACCACAACGCCCGGACAACTCACAAACCCCGGACAACTCACGACGTCGGGAAAACTCACGACGTCGGGACAACTCACGACGTCAGGACAACTCACGACGTCGGGACAAATCGCAACGTCGGGACAAATCGCAACGTCGGGACAAACCAATCTTGTAACCAGTTCTATTAATACAGAATTTGAACAACTGGCAGGCTCCTCAAACGAACTCTCAGCCTATGCCTTGTACGCTATACCTGCTGTCTTCACAATGGGAGTCGGCTCATGCGCCTACGCCATTTGTGCCTATGCAAGCTACAAGGCCATTAAGCAGGCTAATCCGGCATTACCAACAGGGCAAGCGTTATCAAGGTCACTCTGGCATCCGTTGTCTTTCCGGGAGTCCCAACAGCAACTGGCAGCTGTATCAGCCCCATCAACTGGCTCTGATAGAGCGCCGGAAGCACTTGAAATCCAGTTGCAGAGGCCTGTTTAGACCAAATTTGACTGTTAATAAATGTTACTTCTGAGCTGGCGAGGCAGATTTTCCCCACACTCAATAAAAGACAGTCGTACAACATACAGACGGTAGCGTGTACGAGACAAAGGAAGCGTTGTTACCTACCTCTTGATTAAAACCGCAACGAGCGCAACATTCGTTGTTATGATCCGAGGC
>NZ_JAHHPM010000080.1 GCF_024606345.1 Endozoicomonas sp. YOMI1 | reverse complement strand
TAAAAAACGTAACGCACAAATTCTGCTGGCAATTGATGAAAATAAAAATCCACTGACGCATGAACAGACGTCCAAAGCCTTTCGCGTCAAGTCAGTTACTATTACCCGTTTACGGCAGCGCTTGGTAGAAGAAGGTCTCGAAGTAGCCGTACATGGTAAGCGGAGTCATCATGGATCAAAGCCAATACTTGATGGGGACGGACAGGCTCATCTTATCTCCATCGCTTGCTCACCGCCACCTGAAGGCTGTGCCCGGTGGACATTGAACCTTATCAGGGATCGTATGATTGAGTTGGAATATGTCGATTCAATTTCAAGAAGCACCGTTCACAAAGAGTTAAAAAAAACGAAATTAAACCCTGGCGCAAAAAAGAGTGGTGCATCCCTGCTGGAGAAAGTGCGGAATTTGTAAGTGCCATGGAGGACATTCTTGAGGTTTACAAGCGCCCCTACGACCCGAAGCGTCCTCTGGTTTGTCTTGATGAGTCTAACAAGCAACAAATTATCGAAGTCAGAAATCCCATTCCCATGGAACCCGGAAAGCCCGAACGATACGACACAGAGTATGAACGCAATGGTGTCAGCAACCTTTTTATGATGTTTGAACCGCTATCAGGCTGGCGGCATGTGGAGGTGACGGATCATAGAACGGCAATAGACTGGGCTCACCAGATACAGTACCTCGTGGATGTTCGCTATAAAGACGCCGAAAAAATTGTTTTGGTTGAAGACAATCTGAATACTCATTGTCCTGCATCGCTGTATAAGGCCTTCTCCCCTGAGGAGGCTCGGAGAATGCTTGACAAACTGGAGTTCCATTACACACCGAAACATGGAAGTTGGCTGGATATGGCAGAGATAGAATTGAGTATATTAAGCCGCCAATGTCTTGATAGACGCATCCCGGATCAGGAAACCCTTCGCAGAGAAGTGAAAGCCTGGGAAGAAAAGAGAAATCAGCATCAAACAAGGATGGAATGGCGTTTTACCACTGAAGATGCACGGATAAAGCTGAAAAGGCTCTATCCGACTTTGCCGGATCTGGATCAAAAGGAATAAGACGCCAGACAGATATTGAGTACGACAAAAGTAACCTGACAAGTCAGGATTTTTCTACTGCTTGTGGGTGATGGATAACTCTGTCTGAAAAACAGCACACTGTAGATGATCACAAAGATTTTACATGTAAAAGTGTGTTTAATCAGGCGTTGTACTGAAGTTTGTCCTGATAGACAGAGAAATAAGCTAATCAGGCTTTTCATGTATCAAGTATGGAAAGACAGAGTACTAGATACAGACTTCATGCCTTCTATGTTTGCTCACTTTGTCGAGAAAGAAGTACTCGTTATTCACATCATCCTGTCGGAGTCGATGAGTTACTGTCATTTATTGACCTGAACGTTAATTTCATTGTGTGAATAATATGTTTCACACTACTCACATTGTAATCTAACTGAAATAGATCATTGATCAGATTTCTAACATTCATCGCGGTCCATTTTCTGTCATTAATGCCAAAATCAGAGGGTTTCTGACGTTCCAGGATGGTCCTTAACTGCTTTTTTTGCTTACCAGTCATGGGTATGCAAGGAACCTTTTTCTGGCGAGAGAATTGACCTGATGTTGTGCCACATACTCCTGGCCGTGGCATTTTATATTTGCTAAAGAGTCTGGACAGTTCCAGCTCTTCTCTTTTTCCAGACAAAAACTCCTGAATATATTCATTGAGGGTATTGGCAGGGAAGAATGATCTCGCTTCATCAATCAGATCCTGATAGCGGCTTAACTCCTCTTTACGCTGTACATAAATCTGCTCCTGAACATAAAAATCCGGTGTTATACATTCCAGAGGGTTATGACAGTTTATATCGTTAGAAGTCAGAGGACTTCTTTGCTCCGGGTTATTTCCGGAAAAGTCAGTTCCTGCTATTGGCATTTCATATCGTTCGAAATTCTGTCGGAGACTGCATCGATCAGGCATCTGTTTTTCTGCCCGAAAAGGGATTGAAAGATTGGGAAACCCACGGCCATCAGAGAAACGCCCAGCGGTTGTTTTTTCCTGCATTTCTCCATCAGATAACACTGGCATGGTACTGCTTACATCAGACAGATAATCGCGAGTACTGCTGAACAATGGTCCAGAATATTTGCCACCACCGTATTTTTGCTGGGCTGTGACGCCCTCGCCAAAATACCCCGCGCAATAAACAAGACTGACAGAACGATAAGGGTAACCTCTCTCAAACCAGCGAGCACCCCTTTCAATCCCTAAACCCGCAGGGCCAGCCATTTCTCTCTTGGGCATCACCTTTTTGCATTGATGTGAACAAAAGCAGGCTGATTCACCCGCTATTCCTGGTAACTCAACATTGCCATAACTTACGAAGGTCGGCGTTGAAGCTAAATAGGTGTATTCAGGATAAGCCATGAAGAAAGCCCAAATAAAAAATGATCAACGTAAGAGCAATCAATTAGACAGAATTAGACAACTAAATATGAAAGAAATTTCATAAGTACGAAGCATTCCTCTGGTACAATAAAACTATATTGTGATCAAAGCAGGTGTTCATGAGACTGACTTTTCTGGGAACTTCGGCAGGAATGCCCACCACCGAAAGAAATGTCACGGCACTGGCACTGGCAATCGATGATACCAGACAATGGTATCTGGTGGACTGCGGTGAAGGTACGCAACATCAGCTGCTTCGCTGTCGATATACCCTCAACAATCTCAAAACCATTTTTATTACTCATGTTCACGGCGATCACATGTATGGCCTGCCCGGGCTGATTACCTCTGCCAGCATGCAGGGGCGGCAGGCACCCCTGACCATCTGCGCCCCCGATGGCGTTCAGCAGTTTATTGAGGCGGCATTACATTATGCAGATGTCTTGCAACTGCCATTCAGTATTGAGTTTATTCGCAGCGACCGGTCAGCTTTTCACTATCAGGATACCCAGGTTGCTGTCACGGCTCACCAGCTCTCCCATCGTGTGCCAAGCTTTGCCTATCGTTTTGCGGAAAAAACACTCAGTACCCAGCTGAACATTCAGCAGCTGAATGCACTGGGCGTTCCCAGGGGAGAGCTATGGGGACTTTTACAAAAAGGGCAGACCATTACTCTTGAGGATGGCCGGAAGATTCGCCCTGAACAGGTTCTGCAACCACCACCAGCCAGCCGGATTGTCATCATTGCCGGTGATAACGATAAGCCAGAACTGCTTATTGATGCTCTGCAAGGTAGCCACCTATTGGTCCACGAAGCCACACTGACCGACGCCGCCCTGCAAAAAGCCGGACCTGTCTGGATGCACAGCTCAGCCCGGATGGTTGCTGAAGCAGCAGAGGCCAGCGGTGTTCCCAATTTGATTCTTACCCACTTCAGTGGACGTTATCAGCGCTCTGCTGAGGCAGGTGCCAACAGTATCCATGCGTTAAAGACAGAAGCCGAAACGTACTATTCGGGTAATATTGGCCTGGCCCGTGATTTCAGTACCTGGGTATTGGATAGAGCCGGTCAGCTGGTTGAAAGTTAGGAACTGTCGTTTAATGACTTCATAAGCGCTGCCCGTAAAAAACAGGTCGCCTGTGCTTATACGGGAAGCGGGAAGCGGGAAGCGACCTTAATTAAGTTGATGACCTGCTAATCGTGATATACTCCCACGCTTAATTAATACTGAAGTAGATAATTAATGTCTGATATTTACCAAACCATGGAAGAACGGGTCAGCTACGGTATTGGTCGCCAGATGGGTGACCAGCTGGCCTCCAACCCCATTGCGGGCCTATCTATTGACGCGGTTCTGGCCGGTCTTGCAGATGCCCTGAACGGTGTCGAAAGCGCTGTTGCTCACGAAGACCTGCACGCTGCCTTTACTGAAATGCAAACGCGCCTGCAGGCAGAAGAAGCGGAAAAAGCTTGAGTGCTTGCTGCTGAAGGTGAGCAGTTCTTCGATAACTACCTCAAATGAAATAAATGTTCCTTCTCGAATTAAAAATCAAACTAAAAATAAATATTCATCTATTATGATACTTTGTAAAAATCTTGAGATCGGAATAAATAGATAAAAGATTTAAAGGTAAGCTACCGATGAATAATTTCAATTCCTATTTTGGTCAGTCCGGTAGGTATCCAATGCCTGGCCAACTGCCGCAGACATCAATGCCTAACCGGCCTGATCATCAGACACCGTTTTCACCTAGCCAGCCAAGCCATTCACCAACAACCGCAAAGACTGCAAATGGCTTGTCGTGCGCACCAGCCCGACCTACTTCTTTCATGAATCAGGCCGCTTCACAGCCTAATGACAACAGGCCCTCATTACAGCAGGAGTTAATACCAGTTGAATATAGAGAAGTAACTCAATGGAGAGCGGCAACCATTCGAGCGACGCCAGAACAATTACGTGCATTCGAATTCTTTCCGGATGTTTTACTGAATGATGGCTTTACCGAGATTCCCTATGCCGGTGGCCTTTTACCGGCTGGCTCTCTCCCGGATCAAGATATACAGGTACACACCGTCATATCATCTACTCGAAACCGGCAAACACAGCCAGTACCAGCACAAAGGCATTCTTTGCCGGTAGAATCTGATTCTGGCCGCCCCTCTTACCCTACGCAATATTATCAAAGCTACCACTATCCTCACAGAAACCGACCTAAAGGCTTATAACGTGTGGTGGTCAGATTTAAAATTCAAAAGATGATATTGCCACTTGATCCTTCATCAGGGCTGTTGTGGATAAGTGCAACTTATCCACAACCGGGACGACAGAGAAGCTTACTTAACCAGCAGTGACTTTCCTGACATCTCGGCAGGCTGTTCCACGCTCATCAGTGCCAGCAGGGTCGGTGCCAAGTCCGACAGGATACCATTCTTTAGCTGAATGCTTTGCGGGCCAGCATACACCAATGGCACCAGCTCACAGGTGTGGGCAGTGTGAGCCTGACCTGTAGTCGGGTCTTCCATCTGCTCGGCATTACCATGGTCAGCGGTAATCAGGCACTGGCCACCCACCGCTTCCAGGGCTTCCAGCACACGACCAATGCTCTCGTCTACCGCTTCAACCGCTTTAACCGCTGCATTGAAATCACCGGTATGGCCAACCATGTCGCAATTTGCGTAGTTACAGACGATCAGGTCGTGTTCGCCGCTGCGGATTTCCTGAGTCAGACGATCGGTGATTTCCGGAGCACTCATCTCTGGCTGCAGATCGTAGGTAGCGACTTTTGGCGAAGCCACCAGCACCCGCTTCTCGCCATCAAACGGCTCTTCACGACCGCCGCTGAAGAAGAAGGTGACGTGAGCGTACTTCTCGGTTTCAGCAATTCGGAGCTGGGTTTTGCCCAGTTTCTCCATGTATTCACCCAGCGTGTTCACCAGCTCGCTGGGCGGAAATGCACAAGGCGCATGAATGTCCGCTGAGTACTGCGTCAGCATCACAAAACCGGCCAGATCGGCCACACGGCTACGCTGGAAACCATCAAAGCCCTGATCAACAAACGCACGGGTGATTTCACGGGCACGGTCAGCACGGAAGTTCATAAATACCAGTGCGTCGCCGTCGTTCAGTCGGGCCGCTTCAGCACCAATCACGGTGGCTTTGACAAACTCGTCGTTTTCATCACGCTCATAAGCGGCTTTCAGGCCTTCAACTGCGGTTGCTGCAGCGAACCCGGCCTGGCCATCGGTGATAAGGTCATAAGCCTGCTGCACACGATCCCAGCGGTTGTCACGGTCCATAGCGTAGTAACGGCCAATGAGGCTGGCAACACGGCCAATGCCTTTTTCCTGCAACATGGCATCCAGCTTTGCCAGGGATGATTCAGCGCTGCGCGGTGGTGTATCACGGCCATCCAGGAAGGCATGAACATAAACTTCTTTGGCACCACGACGGGTAACCAGTTCAACCATGGCATGGATATGGTCTTCATGGCTGTGAACACCACCCGGAGATACCAGCCCCATAATATGCACGGCTTTACCGGCATGGATGGCTTTATCCACAACGCCGGTAATCACTTCATTTTCGTAGAAGCCACCGTCCTGAATGGCTTTGGTGATGCGGGTCAGCTCCTGGTAAACCACGCGGCCAGCACCCAGGTTCATATGGCCAACTTCACTGTTACCCATCTGGCCACTGGGCAGACCAACGTCCATTCCGGAACCGGAAACGAAGCTGTGCGGGTTCTCTTGCCACAGACGATCCATTACCGGCGTTTTGGCGGCCAGAATGGCGTTGCTGTCTTTTTCTTCACGGTAGCCGTAACCATCAAGGATGATCAGGGCGGTAGGAGTGCGCTTATCAGTCATGGGCTCTTAACCTTGGCGAACTGGAAGGCTGGTGAAAAGGCTGCGCCTGGAAGAGTGTCCGGGAACAGGCTGCATTTTTGTCGCGTCAGCCTGCATCAGCTTTGAACCAATCTCATGGTGAGTGGAATGGCTCGCATTCTACCTGCTTTGCCGCCGGTTTCCAGTGAAATGCCTGTCTTGATTGAACAGCGCAAACTATCACACCAGAGGGCGTCAACCGGCGATATCCCTTGAAAGTCTCTGCAATTTCCTGAAATTTTCCGCACAAATATCACCGACAGCTTTAGATACGGTCATTTTAGTTGGCGGTGGCTTTTTGTACTAACGCACACTACATACAAAAAGGCCTACAAAAAGCCTGCCAGCTTTTTTCCGTCGTCCTTCCCTTACTTTCCTGAGGCGGGATCAGTATACTTGCCACCTTTCAATTTATAGATTGACAGCTTGTCGGCATGGAACAATTCATCGAGTTTATCATTAACCACCCCCTGCACGTTGGTGCACTGGTGGCGCTGGCCAGCGCATTGGCCTTTACTGAAATGCGCAAGGGTGGACAGAGCGTCTCCACCGCTCAGCTGACCCAGATGGTCAACCAGGATCAAGGTGTGGTGATCGACGTTCGGGAAAAAGCAGATTTTTCCAAAGGTCATATCGTCAACGCCATCAACGTTCCCTATACAAAAATCAGGGAACGAGCTGGTGAACTGGAGAAATACCGTGCAAAGACCATTATTTTGGTCGATGCCATGGGGCAGCACAGCGGCAGTGTCGGCAAAACCCTGAAAGCCGAAGGCTTTGCCAATGTGGTCAGACTTCAGGGTGGGATGTCCACCTGGACCTCTGACAGCC
Source organism: Endozoicomonas sp. YOMI1 (assembly GCF_024606345.1). GTDB lineage: Bacteria > Pseudomonadota > Gammaproteobacteria > Pseudomonadales > Endozoicomonadaceae > Endozoicomonas. The sequence continues at coordinate 2,550 of NZ_JAHHPM010000080.1, read as the reverse complement.
TGCCAGTGGTCCGAAAATAGGCTCTGGCTGGACAATCTGCACGATCATTACCAAAATGCGTTATTCGCTTGGCTTAACATTAGCTCATCAAAAGTAAGGAAATGACAATGGCTGAAAATCAGCAGCAGGCTTCTCAACAGCAGCAGGCGCCGCAGTTTGCGTTGCAGCGAATCTACACGAAAGATATCTCCTTTGAATCGCCAAAGGCCCCTGAGATTTTTCAGAAGCAATGGCAGCCAGAAGTCAAACTGGACCTGAGCACCAGCAACCGTCCTCTGGAGGAAGGTCTGTACGAAGTGGTTCTGTCCCTGACGGTAACGGTGGAAAACGGTCCTGAAGGTAGCCCTCCTGGCAAGAAGTCAGATAATAAGGAAACCGCGTTCGTCACTGAAGTGCATCAGGCAGGCGTCTTCCTGGCCAAAGGTCTGGATGAAGAAGAACTGCACCGAACCCTGGGTGCCTTCTGCCCGAACATCCTGTTCCCGTATGCCCGCGAAGCCATCGACAACCTGGTACTGCGGGGCAGCTTCCCTCCGCTCATGCTGGCGCCGGTGAACTTCGACGCGCTGTATATGCAGGCACGCGAACAGCAGTCTGCCAAGCAGCAGCCGGAAGCCGTGAACTGATAATTCTTAGCCGACTTCTTTCTGAAGTCGGCTTCCTTTTCCTGCCCATCAACGCCCATCCCTTTGCCTCCGCTGTAATAACCATCTAAAGTCATCACAAAGGAAAGCTAACAGGCAAGGAGCCTGTCGGACTTAAGCGTCCGTAGCGAGGATTGCGAGAGATTCTAGACCAATTTATCGCAACCGCAACAGGACAGTCTTAAGTCCGACAGGCTCCAGGGTAAGTACAATGAACGACTTATATGAACGTGACTTTTATTCCTGGACTCAGAAACAGGCCAACCTGATTCGCGAAGGCAGGCTTGCGGAGCTGGACTTGAATAATATTCTGGAGGAACTGGAAAGCATGGGCAGAAGTGACTACCAGGCTCTGCAGTCACGGCTGACCGTACTGTTCATGCACTTATTAAAATGGAAATTCCAACCAGAAAGAAGAAAAAAGAGCAGTAGCTGGGAAAGAACCATAAAAGAACAAAGGAAGCAGATTGAGCGTTTACTGCTGGACTCCCCGGGACTGAAAAGCAAAATTGACGAAATGCTGCCTGTCGCATACGAACGAGCCGTAGAAGACGCCCATGATGAAACCAACCTGCCAGTCAGCTTATTCCCAAAACAGTGCCCGTGGAGTTTCCAGCAAACGGCGGATAAAAACTACTGGCCTTCCGGGTCTAGCGCCCACCAATAAACCCCATTTGCCGCCAGGCTTCATAAACCATCACCGCCACCGTATTGGACAGATTCAGGCTTCGGCTGTCCGGCAGCATGGGTAATCTCAGCACCTGCTCTTTAGGCAAAGAATCCAGAATATCTGCAGGCAAACCACGGGTTTCCGGACCAAACAGCAGAGCATCTCCTTCACGAAACGCGCAGCAACTGTAATTACTGGTACCCTTGGTACTCAGAGCCAGCACCCGGCCCGGTTTGACGGATTCCAGAAAACCCGGGTAGTCCGGATGAATCTTCAGCTCGGCAAACTCATGGTAATCCAGCCCCGCCCGCTTTAATCGCTGATCATCCAGCTCAAAGCCCAAGGGTTCAATCAGATGCAGACGAAAGCCGGTATTGGCACAGAGGCGGATAATATTACCGGTATTGGGGGGAATTTCCGGCTGGTAGAGAACAACATCAAGCATGGGCAGATCCAACAAATGACAGAGTGCCAATCATAGAGCATCTATGGGTTGGGTGGCATTAGTTGGGTTGGGTTCGCTTCCCGCTGCCTGCTTCCCGTAAAAGCTTAAGTACAGTGGCTATGGACCGGGAAGCAGCCAGCAGCCAGTGATACTCAGTCTGATTAGCCAGCACCTTCCAGGTTAGCTATTGTTAGCTAATCGAACCGAAGGATTTACCCATATCTGAGTCACCCGCTTCTGAACCTGACCGTATTATCAACATGCATGAAGCAAAAAGTCGCTTATCTCAGCTGGGAGAGCTGGCCTGGCGTGGTGAACGGGTAGTGATCTCACGGGCAGGCAAACCCTACCTTGAACTGATTCCTTACCGTGAGCGAAAAGCCCGGAAACCCGGACTTCTCAAAGGCAAAATTCACCTGTCCGATGATTTTGACGAGGCAGACGATGCCGTTATTGATCTGTTCGGGGGCAATCAAGCCTGAATGACAGATTTTGTGATCAGTGGACCGAATATTCGCATTTTTTCTAAGGATCGGCCCCGGCGGCCTGCAGGTCAGCAACCAGCTCCCGGTGGCCGTTCTGGGCGGCGATGTACAGGGGGGTGGCGCCATCTTTGCGCGGTGCATTGACCGAGGCCCCGGCGGCCAGCAGGTCAGCAACCAGCTCCCGGTGGCCTTCCATGGCGGCGATGAACAGGGGAGTGGCGCCGTCCTCGCACGGTGCATCGACCGAGGCTCCGGCGGCCAGCAGGTCAGCAGCCAGTCCCCGGTGGCCTTCCTGGGCGGCGATGT
>NZ_JAHHPM010000079.1 GCF_024606345.1 Endozoicomonas sp. YOMI1 | reverse complement strand
GAAGCAGGAATTTTTAGACCAATTTATCGCAACCGCAGTAGGGCAGACTATTCTCAGACAGCCTCCTAGCCCTTAAATACGATAAACTGGCAGCCGGATAAGTTTTTCGCTTTAGCGCTTATTAAACAGCGCATCACAGTAAATGCTCAGTGCTTTCATAGTATTTTCGTGTTTTTCCCTGCCGTTTGACCCGGCTGATTGTTCGGCCTTATCCAGCAGAGCCAGACGGATCTGTCTCTCTGAGGCATTGCTATTCAAACCAAGAAAACTGAGTACTTTTTTCTGCTGTGGGTTAGGATGGGACAGTAAAGGTCCACTATCCTGAGCCTCGCTGGAAATGTATTTTCTGGCGGTCTTGGCAATATCTCGTGAATCTTCCAGATTACTTGCATTTTTTTGCAACTTCACAAAAGCATTCTGAATGACACTTGCTTCGTTATAGGTACTGGAAACACCCAGCTTTCTTTTATCAATGGCTCTCTCCTCTTTTGGTATTGTGTCTGTTGATTTGGTTTTCCTGGGAGCTTTTGTCTGGGCAGAAACAACAGACTTGACACCACTCAAATCAACGGGCTTGTTAATTACTCCAGATGCTGGCCTCGGGGCTGGTGAAGAGGGAGCAGGGGAAGGTGTTGTACTTGCGGAGGCTGCCCGCAGGCTTTCTTTCCGACGCTTTGCGATCTCTCTGATATTAGCCGTTGATTGACGGACTACGTCAGCCCTCTCCATCGAGGCTGACTCTTTCGCTACATCCGTGGAAAGATCCGGCTCGGGACTGAGCGTCTGGGTTGTACCCTGATCACTTTCATCGTCAGAGAAGTAATCAGAATCGCTTGATACCGGGTCCAGAGGGTCTGGACTTTCAGCAGTAAATACAGTTTCTTCTGGAATACTGGCCTGAGAGCTCCCGCTATCATCTGAACGCTGCAGGGCCGTTTCTGACTGTTCGGAGTCATCAATTCCAGCAGCGACTCCATCAAGCTCACTGAAATCTTCCTCCACCGATGTTTCCTCAGTCGATTCCGCTTCTGTCTGGATCGACTCAGTACCAACATCACTTTGATCGTCTCCACCGGTGGTTGTAACACTGTCGATTGGCGCTTTATCCCCAGACCTTTCACTTACGCTGACATCTGTCTCCTGATTGTCGTCTAATGCTGCACTGTCGCCGGCGTCCTCTGACTCGGCAAACAACTCAGTGACGCCATCAAGCTCAGTGTAATCCTCCTCGACTGATGTTTTCTCAGTCGATTTCGCTTCGCTCTGGATCGACTGAGTATCAGCTTCGGTCTCGATAGGCTCAGGATCAGCTTCACTTTGATCGGCTTCATCGGTGGGTGTACTGTTGTCGATTGTTACTTCATCGCCAGACCTTGCCCTTATGTCCACCTCTTTCTCCTGACCGTCTAACGCTGCACTATCGCCAGAGTTTTCTGACTCGGCAAACGACTCAGTGACGCCATCAAGCTCACTGTAATCCTCTTCGACTAAACTTTTCTCAGTTGATTCTACTTCTGTCTGGACCGACTCAGTATCAACAATACTTTCAGCGACACCCTCAAGCTTACTATCATCATCCCCGGCTGATGTTGCCTCAGCCGGTTTCGCTTCTGTCTGGATTGACCCAGTATCAACATCACTTTGATCGGCTCCATCGGTGACTGTACTACTGTCGATGGGTACTTCACCTCCAGAGCTTGCACTCTTGCTGACATCTGTCTTCTGACCATCTAATGCTGAACTTTCGCCGGAGTCTGACTCGGCAAACAACTCAGTGACGCCATCAAGCTCACTGTAATCCTCACCGC
>NZ_JAHHPM010000007.1 GCF_024606345.1 Endozoicomonas sp. YOMI1 | reverse complement strand
TCCCGTCTTATATCCCCGCCCGCATTGGGCGAGGGTTTACGACGTTTTTGCTAACGACCACAGTTGCGCCATAGACGGAAAATGCCTAAAGTTGGCGATTTTTAACCCTCGGGATGATAAATGACCAGGCTGGAACAAATAAACGCCATTTTGGCAGATCTTCTCAAGCTGGATACCAGTGAGTTCAATGAACAGACTGAACTGCTGGGAGCCCTTCCGGAGTTCGACTCCATGGCCGTGGTTGGGTTGATTGCGGCAATGGAAGAAACCTTTGGCATTGCCGTCAATGACGATGATCTGGATGCAGAACTCTTCGAAACCGTTGGCTCTGTTCTTTCCTATATAGACGCTGTTGGGGCAGGTGCCTGATTGCCCAAGTGATTTCCAGGCCAGAATGATTCCGGCCTGGCCCTGCTCACAATAACAACTCCACCACTTCGGGATGCCCGAGAAACTTCTGAGGGCTGGCTGTTGCACCATAAGCGCCCGACTGCAGAACCACGATAAAGTCTCCCACCGCTGCCTTTGGTAATGCCAGCTTTGCCCCGACAACATCCAGAGGCGTACAGAGCGGTCCGACAATCTCGACCACTTCCTGTTCTTCACTGTCAAGACAATGCGCCAGAACAACCGGGTAATTTTTACGGATTACCTGGCCAAAGTTGCCTGAGTTTGACAGGTGATGGTGCAGTCCTCCATTGGTCATCAGGAAAACCTGTCCACGGGATTCTTTTTTATCCGTCACCTGACAAATATAATAACCCGCCTCACCCACCAGCCAGCGACCAAGCTCCATAACAATCTCTGATGACTTGAGCGACTCTGGACGATGATCCAGAAGGTACTGCAGGTTTTCTGCAATACCTTCCATTGCCAGCGTCTGTTCTCCGGGGAAATAGGGAATTCCCAGGCCACCTCCGATATTGATATGCCTCACCGGGGCAGCAACCAGACCAGCCAACTTTGCGGCCAGTTCAAAGGTTTGCTGATGGCACTCAATCAGAGACTCTGCTTTGAGATTCTGCGAGCCAGAGAAAATATGAAACCCCTGAAAGTCCAGTTTATCCAAATCAAGCTCCGCCAGAATAGACGGCATTTGTTCATCATCGATACCAAACTGTTTGGGACCACCCGCCATTTTCATACCGGAGGTCTTTAACTCAAAGTCCGGATTCACCCGAAATGCTATGCGGGGGCGAATACCCATCTGCTGATGACAGAGGTACAGCCGTTGTAACTCCAGGGGGGACTCGATATTGATGGTAATGCCCGCCGCAACGGCGGCTCTCAGTTCATGTTCTCCCTTTGCTGGCCCGGCAAAACTGATATTGGCCGCAGCCATACCTGCGCCCAGGGCAACCAGCATTTCTTGATGGGAAGCAACATCCAGCCCATCCACACACTGTGCCATATGGCTCACTACGGCGGGCATTGGGTTGGCTTTTATGGCGTAGTGAAGCTTCAGTTCTGCTGGCATCTGCTGACGAAACTGAGCGACTCTTTGCGTCAGGGCCTGCCGGTCGTAGATGTAGCACGGTGAAGAGCCGACAATAGTCACCAGATCAGCAGCGGTATACCCGGCAATCAGTAGTTGATTATCCTTGGACTGAAGACTGGCCAGTCGGTGATGTCCTTTACTCATTTTCTCCTTCACAAGATCATTCACAAAACAGGTGCCTCCTCCTGAAAAAGCCTCCGGTATTCTGCCAGTAATGGCTGGCGATCAATTTTACCATTGGGATTTCTGGCAAGGGCAGTTTGCTGAATAACGCCCATGGGGACCATATAGGCGGGCAGGCATTGCTGGCAATGGCGGATCAATGAGGGTTCATCGATCTCACCGCTGTCGCTGCTCACTACCACCAGAACGATGGCCTGCCCCAAACGGGAGTGCGGGACACCAATGGCAGCCACCTCTGCCACCAGCCCGGATGAGTAGACCACCTCTTCTACATCCGTTGGGCTGACCCGATAACCGGATGTTTTGATCATATCGTCGCGACGACCCACAAAATAAATATATCCATCGTCGTCTTTACGAACAATATCGCCGGACCAGACAGCCAGCTCTTTGCCCGGAATTCCCGGTATGGCACAGGGTGCAGGCCTGAAACGTTCAGCGGTTCGCTCCGGATCATTCCAGTATCCCATGCTGACCAGGGCACCACGGTGCACAAGCTCACCGGGTTCATGGGGGCCACAGATCTCACCCAGCTCATTGATCACCATCACATCCGCATTGGGAATGGCTTTACCCATAGACCCGGGTCGTAAATCAATCTGTTCGGGAGGAAGAAAGCAGGAGCGGAATGCCTCGGTCAAACCATACATCAAGTAAGGTTTGGCATAACGAAAACGCTTGCGCAGTACAGCCAGCGTGGCCGTCGGCATGGCGCCACCGGTATTGGTAAAGTAACGCAGACTGTCACCAGCTCCTTGTGGCCAGGGCAAATCGGCTATCTGAACCCAGAGTGGCGGCACCAGGCCAAGCCCGGTGATCTGCTGTTTCTCGATGGTTTTAATGACATCCCTTGGGAGAAGATATTCCAGTAGATAACAACTGGCACCCACCAGAAATGCCGTTGTCAGCTGACTGAAACCGTAATCAAAACTGAAGGGCAGAACACAGAGCAGGCGATCTTCCGGCGTATTTCCCAGATACTGTGCAACACTGCTGGCACCCGTCACCATATTACGGTGTGACAGGACAACGCCTTTGGGCTTTCCTGTACTGCCGGAGGTATAAAGAATCGCCGCCATATCCGCATCAATGGACGACACCGGTTCCCACCAGGCATAGGGCTTGAGGAAATTTGCCCAGTTCATTGTGTTGGCGGAATGTTGATTAACAAAAATACTGTCACGCAGGAGATTATTAACCGGATTCTCATCTGCAAGGTCACCATCAACCAGAATCACATGAATAAGGTCATGGCACTGGTGAATTTCAGCTTCCAGCTGCTGATAGCGCGCCTTGTTAGTAATCAGCACACGAACATTGCAGTCTTTGAGAATATGAAAGACCTGGGGCGCTTTCAGCACCGGATTGACGGGTACCACGACGCCACCGGCTGCCGTTGCAGCAAAGCAGCTGAAGACCGCTTCCGGCGTTTTAGGCAGGTAGATCGCCACCCGTTCATGTTGCGTCAGACCCAGCTTTTGCAACCCGGCGGCAACCGAACGAATCTGTCGGGAAACCGTCTGGTAATCAAACCACTGGTCTTTGCAGCCGAGGGCTTTTGAGGAAGGCGAACGTTCTGCCTGGCGCAGAACAATCTGGTGTAACAACAAGCTCATGATAAACAACAGAGTCTGATAACAAGGTTGAACCACAAAGGCACGAGGACACAAAGGAAGCTCTCGTTCACGGTCCGGGGTTGCTGCAAAAAGTCCTGAATTTGAACCAAAAAGACACGACGGAAACCTTTTGCTTTGCCAAGCTCAGGCAGATCCCAGAAAAACTTTGTGCCTTTGTGGTTCCTTCTTTAAGACCTTTTACAACATTTTACGGGCGTTTAAAACAGCCTGCCTGACCTGCTCTGGCGCTGTGCCACCGAGATGATTACGAGCACTTACTGAGCCTTCCAGCGTCAGGACATCAAATACATCCTGCTCGATCGTATCAGAGAAAACCTGAAGCTCAGCCAGCGTCATCTCAGACAGGTCGCGACCTTGCTGAATACCAAAGGCCACGGCCTTACCCACCACTTCATGGGCATTCCTGAATGGCATTCCACGGCGCACCAGGTAATCCGCCAGATCGGTAGCGGTGCTGAAACCTCTGCGAGCCGCTTCCAGCATGCTCTCTTTACATGCCTGAATATGCGGCACCATATCAGCAAACGCCCGCAGACAATCCTTGAGGGTATCCACCGTATCAAACAGTGGTTCCTTATCTTCCTGATTGTCTTTGTTGTAAGCCAGCGGTTGGGATTTCATCAAGGTCAGCAATGACACCAGATGGCCATTTACCCGGCCTGTTTTGCCTCTGACCAGTTCGGGCACATCCGGGTTTTTCTTCTGCGGCATAATGGAAGAGCCGGTACAGAAGCGATCTGGAAGATCAATAAAGTTAAATTGTGCTGAAGTCCAGAGTACCAGCTCTTCAGACATGCGTGACAAATGGGTCATGATCAGGGCCCCGGCTGCACAGAACTCAATGGCAAAGTCCCGGTCACTGACGGAATCCAGAGAGTTGCGGGAAGGACGATCAAAGCCAAGGGCAGAAGCCGTATACTCCCGATCGATAGGGTAGGTCGTTCCTGCCAGTGCGGCAGCGCCCAGGGGGCTGATATTAACGCGCTTGCGGCAGTCCTGCAGGCGCTCATGATCACGCAACAGCATCTCATACCAGGCCATAAGATGGTGACCGAAGGTCACAGGCTGTGCTGTCTGCAGATGGGTGAAACCCGGCATGATGGTGTCGGCTTCACGCTCGGCAACAGACAACAGCCCGTGCTGCAGGCGCTTGAGCTCTGCGGATATAGCGTCAATCTCATCACGCAGCCATAAACGAATGTCGCTAGCAACCTGATCATTTCTGGAGCGCCCGGTATGCAGCTTTTTGCCGGCAGCGCCGATACGGTCGGTCAGGCGAGCCTCGATATTCATATGGATATCTTCAAGCTCAATGGACCAGTCAATGCGATCCTGCTCAATATCCTCAAGAATACCTTCCAGGCCGGAGATAATGGCATTGAGTTCGTCTTCGCTCAGAATACCCGCCCGGTGCAGCATCTGTGCATGGGCCATTGACCCCTGAATATCATGGCGATAAAGGCGTCGGTCAAAATCAATGGAAGCGGTAAAACGGGCAACAAAGGCATCGACGCCTTCACTGAAACGTCCACCCCATTGTTTATTAGAACTGTGGTTACTGCTTTTTTTACCCTGATCTGCTGAGTAGCTTGCCGACATTGATCTCTTCCCCACTCGGTTCTCATTTTTTAAAGACGAACGTGCAACAAACACCGATCCGGCATTGAAGCGTTGAGAGCGATGGCATTATATCGGTGTCATGGCTTGATTGCATCGCTCACAGACTCCTTCCGGGCAAGAGAATAGACAGGCTTCCGATAACAATAATGAATCGCCTCTTACTTCTGAGAGGCTGCCTGAGATAAACAGTCCCTGAGGAATTATGGGTTCTCACCATAGAGGTGAGAACAAGAGCCTTCGCATTATGATCCAAACTCAGCACATCGCCCAGCACAGCAAAGATGACTTTTTTCTACCCGACCTTGGGTCAGGTCAGTCGGTGTTTATGCTGGTGCTGATTTCGGAACTCTTTGTCCTGGTTCAGGTGCTAGCCCTGCCCGGCGATATCGACTTCAGCTGGACACGACTGGCCATGCTGTCACTGTTTGTTCAGTGGATTGTGCTTTCCAGCAGTGCCTTTCTCTATCTGGCCAGGCCTTTCTTAAAGAAGCTTCCCACCTGGCAGTCGGTAACGATCTCCCTATTGGGTGTTCAGATTATTACGCTTTTGCTTACTTTGCTCTCTCAAGTGTTACTATCTCCTATCCACTTTGCCCCTGACTGGCAACAGGTCAACCGCAATCTGTTGGCGGCACTGATTATCTCGGCCATGCTGCTGCGCTATTTCTACATCCAGTACGAAGTCAACTTGCAGCAACACGTTATCCACAATGCCCGCCTCGACTCATTGCAGGCGACTATGCGTCCGCATTTCCTGTTTAATTCCATGAACATTATTGCCAGCCTGATTCAGGTCAACCCTGAAAAAGCAGAGCAGGCAGTGGAAGACCTCTCAGATCTGTTCAGAGCCAGCCTGAATAATCCCGGTCAGAACAAGAGTGCTGTCGTACCTATCCAGCAAGAGATACAAATCAGCGAAAGTTACCTGAGAATCGAGCAGCAAAGGCTGGGTGACCGCCTTGAGGTCAAGTGGCTGGTTGGTGAACTTCCGCAAAGGCTGTCTATTCCTCCCTTTACCTTACAGCCTTTGGTGGAGAACGCCGTCTACCATGGTATTCAGCCGCTGGAAGCCGGTGGCTGCATTACCATCAGCATCAACATTGACCAGCAAACGGTTCAGATTTCTGTAGAAAATCCGATGCCATATACTGAGACCATCTCAAACGGCAATCAGATTGCCCTGAACAATATCCGCTCCCGTCTGGCCATGCTCTATGGCAACAAAGCCAGCCTGACCACGGATATCCGGGAGCATTCCGGTGTCAAATGGTACACAGCGCAGGTGCACTATCCCTGCCGATGGGACAACGCTGTTGATTACCAAAGCTGATAAAAAAAGTTGATAAATTACTGACTGGAACCGATCACTGAATAATGAATGTCCTGATTGTTGATGACGAGCCACTGGCCCGGGAACGGCTAAGACACCTGATTGGCCGGATTGATAACTTTATGGCGCTTGAACATGAGGCCAGCAATGGACGGGATGCCATTGACCTGTGCAGCCAGTACCACCCCGATATCGTGTTGATGGACATTCGCATGCCCGTCATGGGTGGTCTGGAGGCTGCCAGATATATCAGTTCCATGGACAAACCACCGGCAGTGGTTTTCTGTACCGCCTATGACAATCACGCCCTTGAAGCGTTTGATGCCCAGGCCGTGGGTTATCTGCTGAAACCGATTCGTCAGGACCACTTGAACCAGGCATTACAACGTGCCAGCAAAGTGAATCGTCTGCAACTGGCCTGGCTGAACGACCATCTGTCAGAGCATAAAGAGCAGGGCCATATCGCCGCCAGAACACTGCGCGGTATTGAGCTGGTTCCCCTGAATGATGTGCTCTACTTTATGGCGGATAATAAATATGTGACGGTTCATCATCGTCATGGTGAAGTGCTGATCGATGATTCGCTCAAAACCCTGGAAGAAGACCACAGCCAGCACTTTGTCAGAATTCACCGTAATGCGCTGGTGCGTCGTGATGCCATTGAAAGCCTGTCCCGGGATGATAAGGGGCACTGTTTTATCCATCTCAGGGAAGTGCCACAGCCACTGTCCATCAGCCGACGTCATGTGCCCCTGATTAAGAAAATCATGCAATCTTTATAGTCAGGCACTAATGCCTGACCTCCCTCCCTGACTCAGCAACCTTAGAGGCTGTCTCTTAAAGCCGGTCTGTCGTATTATCCCTCACAACTGTTTTGCCAGCAGTCTGTTTGCCAATAGCTGGCACCTGGGAGGCTGTCCGAGAATAACTTCCGTATTTCTCAGGCTCTAAACTTCGTTCGTCCTGAGCCTTCGAAGGGCGTGGACTCCGGGCTCACGCATTGTGCCTGTCACCCTTCGACTCCGCTCAGGATGAATGGAGATCAAGTTCTAAACCGGGAAGTTAATTTAGGACTGTTCCTTAATTTGCACAATAGAAGCCGTCATTCCTGTGAAAACCGTTCGTATCGCCACCCGTAAAAGCGCCCTTGCCCTGTGGCAGGCGGAATATGTCAAACAGCAGCTGGAGTACCATCATCCGGATATTCAGGTCGAACTGGTTAAAATGACCAGTCAGGGCGACCGCATTCTGGACGCTCCACTGGCGAAAATTGGTGGCAAGGGGCTGTTTGTCAAAGAGCTGGAAAATGCGCTGATGGAAGGTCGCGCCGATATTGCGGTGCATTCCATGAAGGATGTCCCCATGGAGTTTCCGGAAGGTCTTGGGCTCGGGGTTATCTGCCCGCGGGAAGACCCACGGGATGCCTTTGTCTCCAATCACTATGCCGCTCTGGACGAGCTGCCTCAGGGCGCCGTTGTTGGTACCTCAAGCCTGCGCCGACAGTGTCAGATACTGGCCGCCCGTCCTGATCTGACGATTCAGTTTCTGCGGGGTAATGTCAATACCCGCCTGGCCAAGCTGGATGACGGCCAATATGACGCTATCATACTGGCAGCTGCAGGATTGATTCGGCTGGCGATGGCTGACCGCATTCGCAGTTACCTGGATACCACTCTGAGCCTGCCAGCTGCCGGACAGGGTGCTGTCGGTATTGAGTTGCGTCTGGATGACGAGCAAACCAGGCAACTGATTGCCCCTTTGCACGATGAACACACGGCAATCCGGGTGGGTGCTGAACGTGCCATGAACAAACGCCTGAATGGTGGTTGTCAGGTCCCTATTGGCGGATTTGCAGAACTGGACGGAGACCGGCTATTTCTCAGAGGCCTGGTCGGCAGCCCTGATGGTCAGACCATCTATCGCAGTGAAGTGACCTGTGCCGCTGGAGATTATGAGTCGGCGGGTATTCAGGTGGCGGAATCGCTCCTGAAACAGGGTGCGGATAAAATACTTGCTGAGCTGTCTCATCACTGAATACCAGGTAGTTAGAGAACCATGAACCTGTCACCTATCCGAGCACTGGTAACCCGTCCTGAGCCTCAGGCCCAGACACTGACAGAGGCAATCCGGGCGGCAAATGGCCAAGCCTGGCCAATGCCGATGCTGGGTATTGATGCCCTGGCAGAAACGCAGACAATGAGAGACTGTCTGCTCATGCTCGACCAGTTTGACAGCGTTATTGTTACCAGCCGTCCGGCTGCCCGCCAAGGCGTTGAGCTGATCGAACGATACTGGCCACAGCTCCCGCTTCACTGCCGGTGGTTTGCCATTGGCAGCAGCACAGCAGCTGAACTTGAGCAGTTTGCTATCAAGGCTGAATATTCAGACACCGGCGCAGACAGTGAAGCCCTTCTTACTCTGGAATCATTTAACCATATGCAGGATAAGAGGGTCCTGATTATCAAAGGAGTGGGGGGACGACAGGTACTGGAGGAACAGCTCAGTAATGCCGGTGCCAGTGTCCACACTTTGGACGTTTATCAGCGTTCCTGCCCCGCCTATGAGCGCAATGCGGTGGTAAAAAAGTTGGAAAGCCATTCAATCAATGTCATTCTCTGTGGTAGTGGAGAAACCCTGACAAACCTTGGGTACTACTTACCCATGTCCTATCGAGCTGACTACCGGCTACTTGTTCCCAGTGAACGGGTTGCCAGACAGGCCCATAGCCTGGGTTTCCAGCAGGTAACCAATACCGGTGGCGCCAGCAACGAGATGATGTTGCAAGCATTGGCCCAAATCTGCCTCTTGTGAAAAATGAGCGGGTTCCCTGAAGGAAGTGCCCTTTTAGAGACAGAAAAACAAGGGAGACACTCTCTCAGACTTCACTCCCGAACAATCGGAAGGCCCAAGCGTGAGCGATACAGACCAGAACACAGACCGTTTACCAGAAAATACCCCTGAAGATGTTCAGCAGAAAACCGACATCCATTCAGCGACAGAGTCCCATTCAGAACAGCAAGCCGCCAAAAAGAACCAAACCAGAGGTTCAGGGAAAGGCCTGGCAGGCTTTGCCCTGTTGATATCTGCCTGTGCCCTTGGCCTCAGCGGCTACATCGGCTGGCGTGCCATGACGCTGGAACAGAGCCAGCCGGTTCTTCTTGAGGGAATGGACCAGCTGCAGACACAGATTGCACGGCAACAGGCCAGGCTGACAACGGTGGCACAAAACACCGCCACTGATATTGAGCAACACAAAGAACAGTTGCAAGCCCTGCAACAACGGGAAGCCAGACTTTTGTCCCGAGTTGATACCCTTTCCAGCAAAGTACGGGAACTTGAAGGCTCCACACGCAACCAATGGCGTATTGCCGAAGTCGAATACCTTCTGCGCCTTGCCAATCAGCGGCTGCTGACGGTCAACGATATTACCGGAGCCCTTGAGCTTATGGCCAGTGCAGAGCAGGTACTGGGGCAACTGGATGACTACGCTCTCTTTCCGGTCAGAGAAGCCCTGGCAGAAGATATAGCGGTTCTGAAAGCCACCACCCTGGTGAATCAGGAAGGCATCTGGCTGCGACTTCAGGCCATTGCCGATCTGATCCCCGCGCTTGTGATCCTGGATGATGGCCATATTGCCGATGTGGCCACTGCCTTGAAACCCGGATCAACGGTCACTGATGAAGCCAACCCGCCAGCGGACAGAACCTGGCAGGAAACCATTAAGGCCATATTGCTGGACACCTGGCACCGTTTCACCAGCCTGTTCCGTATTAATACCCAGCGGGAGCAACCCATCGATGTATTGCTGACACCGGAACAGGATCAGTTAATCCGTCAGAAGATGCTGATGTTGATCGAACAGAGTAAGCTCGCGCTGATAACAGGGCAGCAGTCGATTTATCAGACCAGTCTCAGGCAAACCAGTGACTGGCTGAATCGCTATTTCATGCTCGGTGGTGACGTCAGCAATCAGCTGGCCAGCGAACTTGCTGACCTGGAGGGGCTCTCTATAACCCCCGACATGCCGACTATTCATCGTTCTCTGGAGGCACTGAAAGAGCTCCAGTCCAGCTCAACTATCGCTCCCACACCACCGGAAAGCGATTCAACCAGCGAGCCGGAAGAAAACCAGGGGACACCAGCATCACCCGGAAGCGATGATGGGAAAAGCAGTCCCCCATTGATAGAGCCGCATCAGCCTGCTGAACAGGGAGTGCAAATTTCATGAAAGGGTTTGCACTGTTCCTGACCATTGTTTCTGCCTGTTTTTTACTGGCCAATATCATGGTCAATGACCATGGTTATGTGCTGATTGCTTACGATGAGATGACCTTTGAAAGCAGTCTCTGGGGTTTGCTGCTGCTGGTTGTCATTTCCCTGGGCCTGGTCTGGCTGGCGGTGATAATGGGTCGGTTACTGCTGGGCACATTCAGTGTTATCTACCCACTGTCAACGGGAGCCCGAAAAGCCAAAGCCAGGAAACTGTTTGATCGTGGTCTGGCTGAGTTTACCAAAGGTCACTGGCGAAAGGCGGAGCGACTCCTTGGCCAGGCGGCGAAAAGTAGTGAATCACCGTTAATCAACTACCTGGCCGCCGCCAGGGCAGCCCATGAAGCAGGAAATCATGAAGCCAGTGCTAACTGGCTAAGACAGGCTGACCGCAAAGCACCGGGTGCAGAAATGGCGATTGGTATCACCCAGGCACAACTGCAACTGGCCAGTAACCACCTGGAACAGGCGCTGGCCACATTGACCCATCTACACAAGAAGTATCCTCGTCATGGCTATATCCTGAAAATGCTCAAGCAGGTATATATCCGTCTGAATGACTGGCAATCACTGGAAAAACTGCTGCCCAGACTGCGTAAGCAAAAAGTGATTAAGGACGACGAATACCACCAACTGGAACAACAGGCATTCAAAGCGCTGTTCGAACAGGCTTATAACTATGGTCGAAACCGTGTCTCCAGCGAAGAGAAAACCAAACCGGCTGATGATATCTGGTCCGGCCTGAGCCACAGTCAGAGGAAGGATCCGGTTATCCTCTATCGTTATTGTGACTGTCTGGTACGGCTGGGTGCCGAGGGGAAAACTGAGCTGCTGCTGCGGGAAAATCTTCATCACTGCTACAGCGAGCAATTGATCCGCCTTTATGGCAAGACACCGGGCAGAGACCTGAAAAAGCAACTGCTGTTTGCCGAATCACTGCTCAACCAGCGGACCAATGACCCTGAACTGTTACTGGCGCTTGGTCGCCTGGCACTGCGCAAGGAACTCTGGGGTAAAGCCCGGGAGTATCTTGAAGCCAGCCTCAGGCTCCGGAAAAGTGTTGATGTGTATAACGAACTGGGTCACCTGCTGGCACACCTTGATGAGTTTGAAACCAGCTCACGCTATTTCCAGGAAGGCCTGTTGTTAGCGGCTGACAGTGCAACTCATCTGCCAGGGATGCATAAATCATGAATGCCCTGTTGGTTGGTGCCATCAGTGGTATGACTGCCGTGGCACTGAGCGCCTTTGGCGCCCATGCGCTGGAGGGCGTTCTCTCTGAGCGGGCGATGGACACTTTCCAGACCGCTGCAGACTATCAGTTCTACCACAGCCTGATACTGGTGTTTGTTGCCTTACTGGGAGCAAATTACCCGGACTCAAAAAAGCTGAAGTGGAGCGCTGGCCTCTTTACTGTGGGCATTGTTCTGTTTTCAGGAAGCCTTTATCTTTTGAGTTTAAGCGGCATCCGCTGGCTGGGGATGATTACACCGTTTGGTGGTATTTCATTCATTCTTGGCTGGTTGATATTGGCCTTTTTTGCCGCCAGAGATTATTACGGTACCTGAAAGGCTGTCTGAGAATAGACTGCCTCTAAAATTTGCATTTTACGCCCTGAGCAGTATCTTACGCCGATTATTTTCTACCAACTCAGATGTCCATGAACAATACTGTGAAACCGGCCGATGAGGCTGAAGGCTCACATCAGGAAACGCTCCACAAGCGTCAAATCAAGAGTTTTGTGCTCCGTGCGGGTCGGATGACCACGGGCCAGCAAAGAGGCTGGGATGAGTGCTGGCAGGACTGGGGACTGACTCTGGAGCAAGGCACAGAGGGTTTCCTGAATGCTTTTACAGATGCAGCACCACGGGTTCTGGAAATTGGCTATGGTATGGGGCATTCCCTGGTAACCATGGCTACACAGGAGAGCGATAAGCAGTTTATTGGTATTGAAGTACACCGCCCGGGTGTCGGTAGCCTTCTTAATGAAGCCCGTCTGGCGGGTATCCACAACCTGAGAACTTATTGCGACGATGCGATTGAAGTGCTGAAGCATTGCGTACCCGATGGTAGCCTGTCACGGGTACAGATTTACTTCCCGGACCCATGGCACAAGAAGCGTCACCATAAACGCCGCCTGATTCAACCCGCTTTTATTGAGTCGATCCGTCCCAAGCTGGACATCGGTGGCATTATTCATCTGGCCACTGACTGGCAAAATTATGCCGAACAGATGCTGGCAGTGATGAACTCAGCAGAAGGTTTCGAGAACATGGCCACCGATAACGGTTATTCACCAAGACCGGATTTTCGTCCGCTAACCAAGTTCGAAAAGCGTGGTCATCAATTAGGGCATGGGGTTTGGGACTTGCTATTCAAGCGCACCCGGTAGATGACCCTGTGGAACCTCTTGATTAAAACCGCAACGAGCGCAACATTCGTTGTTATGATCCAAGGCTC
>NZ_JAHHPM010000078.1 GCF_024606345.1 Endozoicomonas sp. YOMI1 | reverse complement strand
TTCGGCAAATAGCCCCGCTATTCACCTCACAAAACCGAATTTTTATCCTCAATTTCTCGCAATCCTCGCTACGGGGTCGCCTAGACAGGCGCTATTCTCGGACAGCCTCCTAGATCCATCCCAACGGCGTAATCCTGTCTTCTATCACTTCCCCGTTAACCGCATTTACCACCATCTTATGTCTTATACGGTTATCATCCAGAAAAATTATTTCCCTGACGTTCATCTTGTTTTTGACGCTGCTTCTGGTTCTCAGCACAACCATCCCACGGTATTTTTTCCGTGCATTTTTGATAATCTGCTCAAGGGATATCTGCTTACCATCCGGTTTCAGGTCATAAATTACGTCCGTGATCACCCTGCCAGTATAAGCATCCATAGTTAACTGGCGACGCTTCACCTTAAACTGTTTGTCGGCTAACTCTATAACATAGACCATATTGCTACCCTGCCTCTCCAGCCAGGTTCGAATTCTATTTGCTCCAGGGTACTTGCTTTCCACCCTTGACAAGATCTCTTCCATTGGCATGGGTGCCTGCATAGGGGCATGATCTATCTGCTTACCACTAAAGGCACCATAAACAACACGTTCCAGCTGGTTATTGGCATCAATAAAGTCGATGACAAACACCTTCTGCTGTTCCTCTTCCTGCAACCGGGCTGAGTATACAACCACGTCAGAAGCCTTACCCCCGAACTGATGTCGAGTTGTCACTATCAGCTGGTCAAGAGGCACCATTGATCTCAGCTTGCCAGGCTGTTCAAGGTATGCAGGTGTTGCAGGCATATTACTGCCTGCCGCAAAAAGCGCAGATGAAGACAAAGCTATGCCCAACAACACTCCTGACACCATCTGAATAGGGAAACTACACACGTTCATCGAGTTACGCCTCTTTTTAGACAACAGGAGTTGAGAAAATAACGCCAACTGCCACCGAACATAGGTAAGGACCATCGAAAGAAAGTGAGAAAAACACCAATATGGCAGGCATCATTGATAGTAGTCTCTATACCCGTCCATAGATGGTTAATACCGTTAATGTAGAATTGTTTTCCCATAACGCAAGAGCAATACCTGAGTATCAATATGATCACCCAGCCGTATGATCAACGCTGTTTCTGAGACAGGCTGGATATCCATCATGGCGTGGCGTCTGCCGAGTTTACCATCTGACGAATCTGTTGAATCAACGCTGTCGCCTCAAGATTAGCGTCAAAATTATCACCATGAACACACAGACTATCGGCTTTCAGTTTCAACCGCTTTCCGCTGATGGTGTTCACTTCCCCCTGAGAGCAGGCACCTCACCTGCTGAAGAATCGTGGCTGAATCCCGGTGAACAGCCCCTGGTAAGGATCTTGATACCAGTAAGCCATGATCGTCATAAGCCTTGTCTGCATAGGCTTCATAAATCAGTGGCACCAAATACCTGTCAGCTGTCTTTTTTTTGCAGCTCATTATTGTTCAGGGCCTGAATCATAAGCGCTGGTTTGATATCCATGTTTGCTGCGGCAATCACAATGGCTTCAAACACATCAGGGTTATTCATCATCCCATGATAAAGGGCGCCATGGGGTTTAATGTACTTTACCCGGGTGCCATGCTGCTGGCAGATGGCATCCAATGCGCCAACCTGATAAGCCACAAGACATGTGATACTTTCAGCACTGTGAGGAATGGGTCGACGACCAAACCCGGTCTTGTCGTTATATCCGGGATGAGCCCCAATCGTGACACCGCAATCTACCGCCTGTTGCACGGTGTCACTCATGGTATCGGGGTCAGAAGCGTGAAAGCCGCAGGCAATATTGGCCATATCAATCCATGGCATCACCGCCTGGTCATTTCCCATTTGCCAGGGGCTAAAAACTCTCCCCCATATCACAATTCAGCTGCACTGGTTTACCTGTAAAGTTTGTGTACTTCTTCCGCCAGAATAGCCAACCCCTTTTCCACGTCCTGATGATCACGGGTATAAGTCAGCCTGAGGCATTCATGCTTATGACGCCAGTCATCGTCTATGCCCGGGAAGAAGTAATGTCCGGAAACCACCAGCACATTTCTTGCCTTCAATCGTTCATACAGTTCCAGACTGGAGACAGGCAAGCCTTCAAACCATAGCCATAGGAACATGGCCCCTTCCGGTTTATGAACATGCCAGGGAATATCACCCAGTTTCTCTTTGAGACAGTTCACTGCAAACTGAGCCTTCTCCTGATAGTAAGGACGAATCACATTCTCACAAAGAGAGTTAATGCTGTCATCCCGGATCATATCCAGTGCCAGCAGGCTGCCAGTACTGTTTGGCGCAAGATTCATAATGGCATTAATACCAGACAGTGCCCTGATAACCTGCTCATTGGCAACAACAACCCCGGTTCTGACCGCCGGGAGTCCCAGTTTGGAAAGGCTCAGGCAAAGAATGGTGTGTTCGTTCCAGCGGGGGGTCGCTTCGGTAAAGATCAGCTTTGGAAACGGCGTGCCGTAGGCACCATCAATGATCATGGGAATATCATGCTGCAGTGCCAGGCTATCAAGCCGCTCAATTTCCCTGTCAGTCAGTACATTACCGGTTGGATTGGTAGGGCGTGACACACAAATTGCACCAATACTGTCATCAATCACCAGCTCCTGAAAATCCACCCGGTATTTGAAAGTATGCGGATCCAGGTGTTCAATTTCAGGCTTATTGGCCGCAAAAAAATCATCACTCAGCCCGGCATCGGCATAGCCGATATATTCTGGCGCCAGTGGTAACTGAATACGTTTGTGCCCGCCATCCCCATAACGTCCGCCAAACATATTAAACAGCATAAAAAAAGCGGCCTGGCTGCCATTAGACAAGGCAATATTGCTTGCCGTCAGCTGCCAGCCAAACTGACGGTTAAGAAAAGCAGCCATCTCACGGACAAAGTCTTTTTCTCCCTGGGGAGGATCATAGGTACCCACCAGCCGGGTAAACTCCGTCTGACTCTCGGTAATTTTGCGCAGTCGCTGCCTGAATACTGCTTCTACTTCGGGGATATGGGCCGGATTACCACCGCCCATCATAATCATATCTTTACCATCAGCAAGGGCATTGCCGAGATCATCCATTAATGAAAGGATGCCGGAATGGCTGGTGAATTTTTCGCCGAAGGCAGAAAGCTTCATGCTTACCCCTGATTATTCTGGTCATAGGATAGTAAGTAGTTAACCAAATGAAATC
>NZ_JAHHPM010000077.1 GCF_024606345.1 Endozoicomonas sp. YOMI1 | reverse complement strand
CATTCTCGGCAAACTGTGCTATTACATCTCTTTTCTTGCCTTGGCGCTACCCTCAGGATCAGTACCAACTTTTTGTGAATTATGTACTTCTGGATTGCTGGTTTATGCGGAGTCATGTGATCAAACACATTCAGAATCTGGGGTATCATGCCATAGGCCAGTGCAGGCATGATCTCGCCCTGTTTTCACCTCCCTTGCCGGAAACCAAACGCCGTGGCAAACCCAAGATTTATGGGGAACAACTCACGAAGGAGCTGTCCTTGTTTGTTTGAGCAAAAGTGAAAACCAGAATTGAAAACGGCCCTAAGTTCAGGCTGAACCAAAGTAATATAACCCCATTGTCTTACGTGGTACGATGATTCGATTTGATTTTATCATCCATCGTACAGAACTCCCCATATGGCCAGAAAACCTGCAGCCAAAGCCAGCAAGAAAGGCTTTGAAGAAACCCTCTGGGACTCCGCCAACAAGCTCCGTGGCAGTGTTGAATCCTCGGAATACAAGCACATTGTCTTGAGCCTGATCTTCCTGAAATTTATCAGCGACAAGTTTGAAGTGCAGAAGGAGAAGATAGCGGAGCAGTATGGCGCTGACTTTGTGGATATGGTGGATTTCTACACCCAGGACAACGTGTTCTATCTGCCGGAGGTGAGTCGCTGGTCCTATGTGTTGCAGCATGCCAAGCAGAATGATATTGCCATCAAGATTGATTCGGCGCTGCACGATATTGAGAAGAACAACCCGTCCTTGGCCGGTGCCTTGCCGGATAACTACTTCTCCCGCCTGGGGCTGGATGCCTCCAAGCTGTCGGCGCTGATCGACACCATCAACAATATCGACACCATTGCCAACGAATGCCATATGACCGAGCAGGATGTGGTGGGCCGGGTCTATGAATACTTCCTCGGTCGCTTTGCGGCCACGGAAGGCAAAGGCGGTGGTGAGTTCTATACGCCCAAGTGTGTGGTGACGCTGATTGCCGAGATGATTGAGCCGTACAAGGGCAAAATCTACGACCCCTGTTGTGGTTCCGGCGGTATGTTTGTGCAGTCCGTTAAATTTGTGGACAGCCATAAGGGCAACCGTAAAGACATCTCCATCTACGGGCAGGAATACACCAGCACCACCTACAAGCTGGCCAAGATGAACCTGGCCATCCGGGGCATCTCGGCCAACTTTGGCGATGTGCCCGCCAACACCTTTTTCAAGGATCAGCACCCGGACCTGAAGGCCGACTTTATTATGGCCAATCCGCCCTTTAACCAGAAGCAGTGGCGGCAGGAAAACGAACTCTCCGACGATCCTCGCTGGGATGGTTACGAAACCCCGCCCACCGGCAACGCCAACTACGCCTGGATTATGCATATGATCAGCAAGCTGTCGGATAACGGCACCGCTGGTTTTGTGCTGGCCAATGGTTCCATGAGTTCCAACACCAGTGGTGAAGGGGGGCCATTCGTCGCAAGATGATCGAGAACGATCTGGTGGATTGCATGATCGCCCTGCCGGGTCAGCTGTTTTATACGACACAGATTCCGGTTTGCCTCTGGTTTCTGACCAAGAACAAAAAGGGCAATGCTGAACAGGGTACAAAAGGCCGTGAGGGGGAAACCCTGTTTATTGATGCCCGGCAGATGGGCTCTATGGTTAGTC
Source organism: Endozoicomonas sp. YOMI1 (assembly GCF_024606345.1). Lineage (GTDB taxonomy): Bacteria > Pseudomonadota > Gammaproteobacteria > Pseudomonadales > Endozoicomonadaceae > Endozoicomonas. The sequence continues at coordinate 9,127 of NZ_JAHHPM010000077.1, read as the reverse complement.
GCACCACCAAAGAGCTGACCACCGACGATATTGCCGAGATTGCCCGTACTTATCATGCCTTCCGTGGTGAAACTGACTCTGGCATGTATGAGGATAAGTCTGGTTTCTGCAAATCAGCCCCTATCGAAGAGATTGCTACTAACGACTACGTGCTAACACCGGGGCGTTATGTTGGCGCTGCGGAGCTGGAAGACGACGGTGTACTATTTGAAACCAAAATGCAGGAGTTAAGCCAGACCCTTTATCAGCAGATGCAAGAAGCGGAAAAGCTGGATACTGTGATTCGGCAGAATCTGGAGGTTTTGGGTTATGGCGCATGATTGGCCAAAAATCACCCTTGGTGAGTTAATCGAGAATAAGCAAGCATTTTTGCAGACCGGGCCATTTGGAACAGCCTTAAAAGCAGCTGAATACTCTCAGTCAGGTGTGCCACTAATATCTGTTCGAGAGATTAGAGAAGGCTTTATACAAATTGGCCATGAGACACCAAAAGTTGATGAAAATACGATAAAAAGATTACCCAAATTTGTATTGCGGAAAGGTGATATTGTCTTTGGCCGTAAAGGTGGTGTAGAAAGAAATGCTTGTGTAGAAAGAAATGCTTTAATCACAGACACCGAAGATGGTTGGTTTCTCGGTTCTGATGGCATCTTCTTGCGCTTGACTGATGTTGATGATGCTGAGTTTATCAGCTACGTAATGAGATCACCTGCGACAAAGACTTGGCTGCTTCAGCATTGCGAAGGCACTACAATGCCGTCGCTTAATCAGAAAATACTTTCCAGGCTTCCAGTATTTTATCCACCTGCTCATATAAAGAAGAATGTCTCAAGTATGCTGAAGCAGCTTGATGACAAAATCCAACTCAACCGCCAAACCAACCAAACCCTCGAAGCCATGGCGCAAGCCCTGTTTAAAAGCTGGTTTGTGGATTTTGATCCGGTGATCGATAACGCACTGGCGGCGGGGCATGAGATTCCCCCCGAGCTGCAAGCCCGGGCAGAAGCCAGAAAGTCTTTGCAGGCTTGTGCCGAACAGCGCAAAGCCTTCCTTTCGGGTGACCGCTCGGAACAAGAGAGCGGTGACATTTTACCGGAGTCTATCCGTCAGCTATTCCCCAACCGCTTTATGCTGGATGCCCAGATGGGGTGGATTCCGGAGGGGTGGGAGTACGTTCCATTTAGCAAAGTAGCTCAATGTTTTGATAAACACAGGGTGCCGCTCTCAAAGAAAGAGCGTAAAGAGAAGCAGCCGGGAAATATCCCTTACTATGGTGCAACGTCCATTAATGATTACATCAATGAATGGATTTTTGATGATATTTTTTTGCTGATTGGAGAAGATGGCTCGGTTATGAAAGAGGACGGAAGTCCATTCGTTCAATATATATGGGGCAAAGCATGGGTCAATAATCATGCCCATGTCTTAGTCTTACAAGGAGTGAATGGAGTCTCGACTGAGCATCTAATGCTCTTTATGCAAGCCCAAAACATTACTGCTTATGTTACCGGTGCTGTGCAAATGAAGATTAACCAAAAAAATATGAATAGTATCCCTTTCCTGAAGGCTGGTGATGAAATTAACAAATGCTTTGCAGACCTTATCAGACCTTTTTATGAGAGCTACCGGTCTTACAGTAAAGCGAACGGTTCTTTAACCAAACTCCGAGACACCCTGCTCCCCAAGCTCATCTCCGGCGAACTACGCTTACCGGACGATCAACAACAAGCCAAAACCGTCGCCGCCTGAGGGATACCATGACCGACCAGCCCGCCTCACGAGATAAACATGCCCTAAGCCAATCGCTGCTACAGGCCATCCGTGGAGTACTGGTGCAGGCGCGTAGCCAGCTTCAGCAAACAGTTAACCACACCATGGTACAGACTTACTGGCAGCTGGGGCGCCTGATTGTGGAGCATGAGCAACAGGGGAAGGCCCGTGCAGAATACGGTAAACAGCAGTTGCAAACCCTGTCGGAGCAGCTGACTACCGAGTTTGGTCGTGGGTTTGATGTTCGCAATTTGCGGAATATGCGGGCCTTTTACCTGGCGTTTCCAAAACGGAACGCAGTGCGTACCGAATTGAGCTGGACCCATTACCGCCGACTGATCCGTATTGATAACCTGAAAGCCAGGGACTGGTATATGCAGGAAGCGATCGATCAGAATTGGAGTGCCAGAGCGCTCGATCGGCAAGTCAGCAAACTGTACTATGAACGCCTGCTGTCCAGTAAAGATCGAACCTTGGTACAGCAAGAAGCAGAGCAGGTGACCCGATCACTGGCCACCGGCCCCGAGCATTATCTGCGTGACCCTTACGTGCTGGATTTCCTCAATCTGCCCTATGACGCCCTGCTGGAAAACAAGCTGGAGCAGGCGCTGATCAACAATCTGCAACAATTTCTGCTGGAGTTGGGCAAAGGCTTTGCCTTTGTCGGGCGGCAGCAGCGCATTAGCATGGAAGACCAGGACTTTTATATTGATCTGGTGTTCTACAACTTTAAACTGAAATGCTTCCTGTTGATTGACCTGAAACTGGGCAAACTGTGCCATCAGGATGAAGCCAACTTTGAAGAGATTGAACAATCCATCGTGGCAGTAAAAGATCATCTGGACCTGCTGCGGCAGATATTCCACCAGTTTGATTCTGCTCCTTATTTTACCGGTGAACCGATTGCTCAGCTTAACTGCCTGAATATGGCGGCAGAATATGCGATGCAAACCGAAAAGCTGGAAAAACGCTTTATGGCGCTGGTAAAGCGGCTGAAGGCAGCTTATGACGTATGCTACAGCAGTGACCGGATTTCTCAGGATGAAAAGGATCATATTCACTTTTATATGGCCGTGCGCTCCATCATCTTCAAACTGACCCATGGCACAGCGCCGGATAACGCCCTGATGAACGCCCGGGTAAAGGAGATGCTGGCGGAGGCCATCAAGAGCGACGGGGTTGAGGAAATTTTTAAGCTTGGAGAGGATGGCGCCACCGAGATTGATCTTTTTGATGTTGACTATCTGGACCGCATCGACAAGATCAAACTCCCCAACACCAAAATCCAGCTGCTGAAAAAGCTGCTGGCCAAGGCGTTGTCGGAGTTTAAAAAGACCAACAAGGTCAAGGCGGTGGATTTCTCCAAACGGTTCCAGTCCCTGGTGGAAAAATACAACGAACGCAAGGAAGAGGATGCCTTTACCACCGCCGTTCATAATGAGGCCATTAACGGCCTGTTCGACCTGATGGCGGATTTGAAAACAGAAATGGGCTCCTTTGAAGCGCTGGGCATCTCCCTGGAAGAGAAAGCGTTTTACGACATTCTGAAAAAGGTGGCAGAAAAATACGAGTTCACCTACGAGGAAGACCGCCTGCTGGACCTGGCGGCCAAGGTAAAAGCCGTAGTGGATGACAAGGCGCAATTCCCGGACTGGAACCATCGGGGGGATATCAAGGCCTCACTGCGGGTTGAGTTGATTATGTTGCTCTCAAAGCATGGCTATTCGCCGGTTACCTTTAACGAGGTTTATCAGGATGTGTTTGAGCAGGCGGAGCATTTTAAGGCGGGGCGCGGGGGTGAGTAGGGGCTTTCATAAAGTAGCCAATTTCACCGGGGCGGATCTGACGTTTTGGCTTTAAAAATCTGGTGAAATGACCCTTTGCCTCATATTCTTACTCGATTGTGGTCAGAATTAAGCTAAACGCAGACTTGAAAAGTTCTCAAAAAAACACGCTAGTGCCAAGCCAGCTCTGGATGCTTGGCGTGAGGAAGCCCGGAGCGCCAAGTGGACCAGCTTTCATGATATTAAGGAGCGATACCGAAGTGCCAACCACATCGCTGATAAACGGGTAATTTTCAATATTAAAGGCAACGATTACCGGCTGGTTGTTCAGGTTAGCTATCGAAATGGCATTGTCGTCATTGAATGGGTTGGCACCCATGCAGAGTATGACAAACAAAACTTCAGGAGGTGAATGATGTCTGCGCTTAAAGTTGTGAAGACAGCCAAAGATTATGCAGATGCCATGGCGCGCCTGATGACATTGATGAAGGCCGATCCGCAGGAAGGTTCTGCAGACGATAACGAACTGGAAGTGCTCGCTGTTCTGATTGAACAGTATGAAACAGAGCGATTCCCGACGGATTTACCGGACCCTGTCGAGGCCATCAAGTTTCGCATGGAACAACAGGGATTGACTCAGAAGGATATGAGACCCTATTTCGGTTCTGACAGCAAAACGTCAGAAGTCCTTAACGGCAAGCGGCCTTTAAGCCTGTTAATGATTCGCAAGCTACATAAGGGGCTCGAAATTCCAGCGGAAGTATTGATTCAGGAACGAGGTGGTTCCCTGCCCAACACTAACGGGTTGGAATGGGCAAAGTTTCCTCTGGTTGAAATGAAGAAAAGAGGGTGTTTCCCTGAATGGACAGGCACACTCAATGAATTAAGAGCCTATGCAGAAGAAAATATCTCCCGCTTTTTAGGCAGCGTCCGGTCTTCTTTTGTGCAGCCTGCTTTATGCAGGACGTCTGCCCATTATGTATCGGACAAAAATGTCGATCAGTACGCTCTGTTGGCATGGCAGATTCGAGTGTTACAAAAAGCGGAAAGGATGAAAACCGTTGGCCATTACGTTCCGGGCTCCCTGACCAACGATGTGATGAAAGAGTTAGCCCAACATAGTTGGTCAGAACAAGGACCGAAAGTAGCGCAGGAGTTTTTATCCAACCTGGGCATTAAGCTGGTTACGGAGTTTCATTTTGATAAGACGTACCTGGATGGTGCCGCTATGGTGGATGCCTTTGGGCAGCCGGTAATCGGCATGACTCTGAGACACGATCGACTGGATAATTTTTGGTTTACCCTGATGCATGAGGTGGCGCATATTGCATTGCATCTGAAGGATGGCTCAACGACCTTTTTTATGATATTGACTCGACTGAAAAGATACTATTGAGCATGAAGCCGACCAAGCGGCGGCTGAGGCGCTGATTGAAAAGTCAGCATGGTCTGAGGCCAGGGTGAAGACCAGTCAGAGCGAAGCGGATTGTATTGCATTGGCTCGAGACTTAAAAATTCATCCAGCCATTGTTGCAGGTCGGGTTCGCCATGAAAGCAAGAACTTCGGTATTCTGTCTAAGGGTGGGCGTTCGCTTGTCAAAACATCATGCCAAACACCTCACCACTATCTCTGGATGAACCAATATCACTTGAACTGCATTCCCAGAGATTGGTTTGAACGGATGCTAATGCAACGGGAATGTAGCATTTGTCAGCAGCCAAATCTGCAATTGTTGCGTAATAACAATCCCTTGGATGTTGATATCTGCAGATTAGGTGATCTGGAAACCCTTAACGAAATCCTGAGGCTCAGCCCCAATTTTGACAGTTCCCTGGCTGATTACCGGAATGCCGATGGCAATACGGCTCTCCACTTAGCTGCTCTTTGTAACCAAACAGAGACCGTCGTGGAATTGCTGAAAATTAACAGCAACCTGGCTGGAGTTGAGAATAATCACGGCAAAACGGCTCTCTACTTAGCTGCCTTGAATGGCCAAACAGAGTCCGCCATGGATATTTTCAATCTGTACTTTGCCACGGCAATTGATATTGGTTGCACCCCAGAGGATCGCCTCCTCTTAATTAATAATATCGGTGAGGCTTACGAAGCGGCTGAACAAAAAGACCACACAGACATTGCCGAGAAATTGCGCAGCTACTTGATGGGAATTCTCCACCATTATCTTGATCCCAAGTTACACCTCACCGAAAACCACTTAGAGGAGGTTGCCGATAAAATTCTGAAAATTGACAGCTCTCTGGCCAGAGATAGGGATAGCGATGGTGATTCGTTTCTCGACATAGTTGCTCACAATGGCCACACAGGAACCATCAGGCTATTGCTGGACATTGACCCCTCCCTGGCCACAGGTATGAATGAAGAAACTCGTATAACGCCGCTCCACCATGCTGCTAATGGAGGCTACTTACAGTGTCTGGAATTATTAATTGAAAAAGGAGCGGATATCAATGCCTCTAATCACCGTGGTCGGACACCATTCCACGCTGTTGTTATTGGAGGCAACGATGATCTCCTGGAATTATTTAAAAAAAGAGCGGATATTGATACCGCTGATAACGTGGGTAACACACCATTGCACTTCGCCGCTGAGATGGGTGACCTTGTTTGCGTGAAAAAACTGTTAGCCAATGGAGCGAATATAGTACGTAACAAGGAAAGAGATATGCCAATTGACCTCGCCAACAGGGAAGGTCATATAGCTTGCAAGGATTTGTTGCAAGAAAAACAGGCCGATATCGAGTTAGCCAATAAAGAAGTCATGACACCAAAGCTAAGCAAAGATCTTTGCGCTGCAGCTATGAAGGATGACATTGACGAGTTGAAGCGTTTGATCAGTCGCACCGTGAATGTGAATATCAAGGATAAGAAGGATGGGAAAACAGCTCTGCATTATGCAGCTGAGAAGGGCAGCAAAAAATGCCTGGAACATCTAATCAAAGAAAAGGCGGATATCCACTGCACTGACAATAGTGGGAAAACAGCTCTGCATTTTGCTGCTGAGAATGGCCACACCGAATGTCTGAAATATCTAATCTCCGAAGGTGCGGATATCAACCGTACTGATAAGGATGGGAAATCAGTGCTGCATTATGCAATAGAAAATGAAATGCAAAATACAGCATCAAAGGAAACATGCCTTGATTACTTACCCGAGAAAAGTGTTGATTTCTCTGCCTCAAATATCTTTCGTGTACTGAAATATGCCATTAATAATGAAGATCATCTTACCTATGACCCATGGAATTTTTTCAAGATTAGATTGTGTGTTAGAGAAAATAACGATAAACACTCCTGCACTACGCTGCAGAAAAAAGCCATAAATATCTGAAAGAATTTCTACCGGATGAAAAACCAGAAGAAACCATCAATATTAAAGATAAAAAGGGTAGGCCACCCTGCACTATGCAGCTCTTGGAGGAAAAAAAAGTTCCATTGAGACACTATTAAAGCGCAAAAATCCATCGTTTAAGAAATATGATAAACCTTGGGGTAAAGTAATAAATGATAAAGATAATGATGGAAATACGGCACTACTCTTGGCTGCCCAAAACAATAAGGAAGCATGCGTAGAAAGGCTGATAAATGCGAAAGCTAATGTGAGAGAAAAAAACAATCTAAATTGGCAGCTACTTCATTTTATAGCCAGATCAGCACAAAAAAACCACTGGCTGGATTTTAAATATTGCGAACCCTATTATTCTAAAGATATCAAGGAAGCAGATTCGAAAGGGAATACTCCAGTGCATCATGCAGCTTATAAAGGTAATATAGAATTCCTTAAAAAAGTCCGCAAAAAATTTGAGAAAGAAACTAAAAAAACCTTCAATATAGCTAATGATCAAAACGGTAAACCATTGCATATGGCTATTCAGGGTGATAAAGCCTATTGCCTACAGACACTGATCGAATTTACAGGAATAAACAAAGAAGAGCGTTCGGAATTATTTTTATATGCTGCAGCTCATGGCAAACCTGAATGCCTGGAAAAACTTTACGACACTGGGGTAAATATCAAAAAAGATCAGAGGGGTATGACTTCCTTGCACTATATCGTCAAGGATGACTGCTGGATCAACGAGAATACCCCCAATCAGGAGCGTCAGGGTTATAAAAAGTGTCTTGAATTGCTGCTCGATTTTAAAGATGATAAAGAAGAATTTATAAACATCAACCTCGCCAATCACGAAAACAAGACACCATTTCACCTGGCTGCCGAGGCAGGTAATATTGAATGCTTGGCAACGCTACTCGACCAACAACAGAAAGGAAATAGAGTTAACCTCGATGCCGAAGACAAGAATTCTAAAAAACCAGAGAAATTGGCTAAGGGTATATGCAAAAAGGCCTTAGACGAAGCAAGAGAAATTTTGAATGACGAAAACTGGTCAAATCTATCTTTAAATTATTTCCGTGATAAGTATAAAGAGCATTTTAAAACACAAGTCATTCAGGCCAACTCCCAAAATCAACATACTCACAACGGCAGTGAAACAATTACTATTCCTTATCAAGAAAAATTATTTACAAATGATGAAGACGTGATTCCTATTGAATTTAAAAATAAATATAAATCTATCATTTATCACAAAAATAAAACTATTTTTTTTAAAAAATAGAAGATTTTCTGAAAGAAATTGGACCCGATAGTAAATGTAAACACTTTGGCTATTCTGGAATCATAGGCGATAGTACCAGCCCCGAAGTCATTAAGATCATTGACGTTCCTGCACAATTTCTTGAAATAAATAACTTTTATCGTAATGATTTGCCATTAGATGGCTACCCATTTCATATTCAAGGTACCAAAAAGGAAATTACTGATTTTTTAGATGAATATGCTAAAAAAGGATTTTATTTTAATGCAAAAAGCATTAATCAATCAGCCCCCAAAGTAGTTGTGAATATAAAGTTATGCTTGATTGAATATAATCCGAAAGATATAGTGAAAAATTTTTTTAAGGATATAGTTAAAGAAACCATTGGCAAAACGGCTTTTGCAAGTGTGGTAGGAATTATTGAACCATTTATTGAAAATTTCAAATACCAAAGCTTTCTGAATACTTATAAGATGATAGACACCAATAAAAAAAAGGAAATACTTCGGAAGGCAGTTAATAAAATCACTGAAGAAATCCGGAAAAAAGGTGGATAACAAAGTATCAAAACAAGATAAAAAAACTGTAAAGAACTCTGTAGAGAATTTCATCGAAAAAATTAACACTAATTTCAAGAAAAAAATGGGCAAAAAAGATAAGATAGAAGAAAATAACTTTAGCTTTTGCAGTGGCCCCATCGATTTACTGACCAACATCAGGAAAGATCAGAAAATCCAAATTGAATTTGACCGTAACGAGTCAAATAAAAGCAAGGCACGTCTGCAGATCAGTTCAACCGGCAGCCAAGATGGATTTGACCGGAGCGAGCCAGGTAAAAGTGAAGTAGGTTTTCTGGTCAGCTCAACCGACAGCCAAGTGTATTTCGAAAATATATCTAAAGCTCGACTTTAGAGTTCCCAAAGCACAATAGTTCAGCAAAAAATTGAATAAACTGC
>NZ_JAHHPM010000076.1 GCF_024606345.1 Endozoicomonas sp. YOMI1 | reverse complement strand
GGCGTGACCTGCTGGCCACTTAACGCCAGGCCCCTCAGGCAACATTGCTCCTTAAAGCGCGCGAGCTCCAGTGTTGCTTTGGCTGCCTGATAATCCTTAACCACCGCATCCGGTGTAACCTGCTGGTCATTCAACAACAGGCCCCTCAGGCAACATTCCGCTTTGAAGCGCGCCAGCTCAAGTATTGCCCTGGCTGCCTGATAACCCTTAACTACCGCATACGGTGTGACCTGGTGGCCATTCAATGGCAGTCTCTTCAGACAACATTCCGCTGTGAAGCGCGCTATTGCTAATTTGTACTTATTATTTCGATCTGGCTTCCGGTTGAATTCCTGAATGACCTGATCCGGGGTGACTTTTCTATTGCCATGCAGAATGTTCTGTAAGCAAAGTTTTTGCAGGAAAAAACCACCTCTTAGAGACGTTGTTTCATTTCTAAAGGTGGCCAGCACAGCAGCTGAAGTGATTTGACGTCCTTGTAATGGTTTTTTTCTCCAAAAGGCATCCTCAATCAGTTTACCATCATCCGGGGTGGTGGCTGTACTTCCATGAGACTGATGGTTTGAGACTCTTTTGCCGTTAAATGTACTCCTGGAGCGGTTATGAATCCCGCTGGAACCGGCTTGTTGGTCAACCCAACCAGCAGGTTTTGGATGGGAGTAAGTTGACGCGGATGCTTTCAGAATAAAAATCCTGCACACATATGAATACCGAAGTTCGACCTCAAAATGTTTATATGGTTCACTCCATTAGAGACACTTGCCTTACAGCGGCCAGATATTCTGCGGCAACGGTCTTCGTAAAAGGCAACATCAAGAACTCAGTAAAGTGATTCTTGATCAACCAGAATATGAGTCATTTTTTTAGAATCACGCAGATCTGTGAAAGTACTGAATTCTGATAACTGAGCTTTTGCCCTGATCAGTGCTTTGAGGAAAGAAAAAATGCTATTTTGCCGGTTTTTGGTACCGCTGCCTGTTCAAAGAATGTTCATGTTTTTGCCCTGCTGCGCAGACCATTAAGAAATATGTCCCAATCAAACTCATTTTTTTCACTTAAAGCTATTACCTCTTTAAAAATAAATACCTTATTCAGTTTAGCTATATTAAGTTCTTCATTTTCAATCATATTGGCTAATGTAGACAGCTTATTACATTTATCTTCAACACCGGTTAGTTGGCTTATTTGTATTGAAATACTTAGAAGATATAACGCATATGCTGTGGCATTTTCACCAACTTTTAAATTCATTCTGTTATTAAGATTTATCACTAATTTACAAATTTGTGCTTTATAAAGATCATCAGTGGAATCATTCTTGACGAAAAGACACAGATACTGAAACAATTTAACAAAATCAAATGATCGATGGGTGTAGCGTTTAAGTTTACTGTTAAAGATAAGTTGTGATGGACCTGAACAGATGGCCATAGTCGGTATTACTGCATTAAGATGCTCACCAACTTCCAGTTCTGCATCAATATCGAAATGATATTGCTGTGCTTTTTTTTTCAAATCTTCGAGTCTGTCAAACAGTCTTTTTTGATCCTCATTCTGAATAACTATTTCTACCAAAAGATCATCCGATCTAAGAGAAAGATAATTATCAACATTGATTGAGCTAAAGGCAGCAAAATCTTTCAAATTAAGGTGTTTGGCAATTTCAAATTTTAATTCTTGAGCTAATGGTAAATAATTATTTTCCGCAGGCTTCGAACTTACCTTTCGTAAGGGAGTGAATATGTTGGCTTTTGGATTTATTTTAAATTCACTTGACCACAAATAATGAGAAGAATTGACAAATCGATCAATAATGGCAACAGATGTATTCATCATTACCCCATTTAAAATTCATTTGAGCATAAGTTTGATAAAAAGTTCCGCATCGGAAATTTCCTGCCTGCCACAAAGTAAAGAACCTAGCCATGCTGCCCGGGTATCCATACAGGAACTGAAGCCATGTCCAGCAACCAATAAGTAGTTAATATCGTTAAGGTAACTACATATCATACCCTATAAGGCAGTCGTTGCAGCAAGGCTGCACAGGATTTGTGCTCGAACTCTCTGGCAAGTGCCAGAGGCGTCCTGCCAAGATTGTTTGTCACCCGGTAATCTGCACCGGCATTCAACAGCATCCTGACAACTTTCAGGTTGCCATTGAATGCAGCCAGATGCAAAACGGTATCACCGTTGTGATCGGGAACATCCAGGGCCGCTTTCGCCTTGATCAGCAGACCAAGGCTAGCATCAAAGGAACAATGAATGTAGTAACGATCAACGGCATAGTGCATGGCTGTGCAACCGGAATTATCTCTGATATCAAGCTGAGCGCCAGCATGGATAAGAGCTTTCAGGCTATTGCAACGGTGTTCAACCACAGCCAAATGCAGTGCGGTCTTACCATCAAAGGTAGTGATGTCAGGATCGGCACCGGAGCGGATAAACAGCCGCACGCACCCATAACTGCCGTTGATGACGGCGTCGTGTAACACCGTGTTGCCCCAACCGAGTCCCTTGCCGAAAAGTCCACGTAAGCCCCAACGATGGCCCTGGCGCACTCAATATGGTTGTGCATGGTGGCAATGTGCAGTGCTGTCCAGCCTGTATTATCGGTGGTAATGGCCTGGATATTGACACCCTTGCGGATCAGGGTTTGCACGCTCTCAAGGTGCCCATGATAAGCGGCAAAGTGCAATGCGTTCCATCCACAATGGGCAAACGCCTCAGCGCTGGCTTTGTTATCAATCAGGATTTCCAGACACTCACTATGGTTACGCCGGGCGGCAAAATGTATCGCAGCTTTGCCAACGGGGTTCATTACGTCAAGGTCCGCCCCCCTATCAGCAAGTAACTGCAAACAGTGGCCATGACCATTGTTGGCCGCATGGTGTACTGCCACCCGGCCATAACGGCTTTGTATCTTCATATCACACCCGTTGCTGATAAGAACGTCCATAACCGCCCTGTGGCCAGCCTTGGTCGCCAGCATCAGGGGAGTCCTGCCCCGGTTGTCCACGGTGTCAATAATGCCTGGAGCCAGCACCCTGGCACACTCACAATGGCCCTCCAGGGCAGCAATATGCAGCGCCGTTCTGCCATTACTGTCCTTGATAGCAGGGTCTGCCCCACCCAGAACCAAGGCTTCAGCAAACTTTCCGTCTGCCAGTCTGGCTGCCAGATGAAGGGCTGTATCGCCATCCCGGGTGGTGATATTGAGACCCGCACCAGACTGAACCAGAAAATTAACCACAGCAAAGTGGCCATTGACCAAAGCAATGTGCAGTGCCGTCATGCCGTCATTGCTGGCCACGTGATCAGCCACCCACCCGCTGCAACCAGAGCCCTGACACAATCACTGTGCCCATTGCTGGCGGCCATATACAGCAGACGGACATGATGACCAGTGTCGCCTGTACGAAACAGGTCATAGACAATACTCGGATCCAGACTCAGCAGCTGCTGAAGCTGTGCCAGGTTGCCGGTGCGACAGGAGTTCAAGGGCAGTGATTCGCTGTGCGCAGAGAACTCATAGAGCCTCGCCCCCTCCTCTCGCATCAGTGGCACCGCACAATCGAGACAGACCGGGCAAGTTCGCCCGGATAACTGCCTGCTGTCAAGCCAGGGAGTCAGACAGTACTCGTGATAGCGATGGCGGCAAGGTGTAACCATTACCCGCATGTATCCAAAAAATCCAACCAGACAAATCGGACAGACGTCATTGAATGCCTGCTTTGCCGGGTTGGTAACTGGAGCAATTGACTTTTCCATCAGTATTCAGCTCACCGTGCGACTGGGTTATGTCATGAACAACCACTATATGACAGAAAAATTCACGCCCGGTTCCTGAACGGTAGCGGGAAGGTATCCTGCCCGTTATTGGCACATCCTCGCAACCTGATCTAAAGTGTTCACAAATCAGGCTGCACAGGCTTGCGAATATTGGCTTGCAGATTATTGTCTGACGGGGAATTGGAGTGAAACTTGCGGAACATGAGGGGGACCCCATTGACCCTATGATGCCCGAACGATATAGACGACGCACCGAACCGGACAAGGGTCTCAGTATTGATCAGCACGATATTATTTTAAAAAGCAATAAACCCTAGCATCTTAAAAAGCAATAAACCCTAGCATCATTTTAAACTCAGTGAGTCAAGAGTTATGTCCATACCTCAGGCGGGAGCAATTACAGGTTTGCCGGTAGTTAACGAATCACAACCGGCAGGCGGCATTACAGAAGCTTATGATTCTACATTCAAAAGCCAGTTTGGCGGCAAGATGGTTTGTGTTGTCAATGCATCCGAAGATGCTTTAACGAAAATGGATAATAAGTTGCAACTCACAAAGAATTCCTTATTTACCGGATCATCTTTTTCATTATCCTCAGTTCAACCCGGCGAGAATGACTCTTTACCCCATGAGTGGAGGATCAGTGTCAGGGAGGAAGCTGGCAAATTTTCCGGGAATATCTGTCAAATTAATTTTGACCCCATGCACTATGGCTATATTCTTGACTTTGGCAGGGAACTTTCTTTTCGTCATATTGAAGAACTTATGGGCAATATCCTGAAGCTTGAGCAAAAGAAAGATAACTTGTCCGGTGGTGAGTTTCGTGAACCGGTTAAACTGTCCCTGTTCAACAGCTACCAGGGCGTGATGTCGCCCCCGGTGCAACTCAGCCGTGCACAAGTGCAACAGCTGCAGAACCACACCCATGCTTTCTCCCGATATGGATGCGTTATTGGCCATGAGCAAAACCTTTACCAATTATTGAGCCAGTCCGGCAGTGATCGATTCCTGAAGCTGTTGGAAAATATCCCGAAGCAAGTCAGCACTGTGGCTGCAGAGGTTGGAGAAGATGATATTGATATCCAAGCCCTCCTGACTGCCATCGAGCACTATGATTCAGCAGAATTCATGACCGCACTTTCAGCCCTGAATAACGGGTTCAAAAGTAAGTTCGGTTTACCCAACCGATTGCTGGAAACTTTAATCAAGCAGTACCCGATAAAAGAACATTTTCCCAGTTATATATATGACGGGACAGGATGTACTTACAAACAACGTCGCGTCGAACTCAGCATGGATCACATCCTGAAACAGACCAAATCGACCTTTGCCGAACAAGCTGTTATCTGCCGGGAGCTATTAAAACACAAATTGTTTGTACCATTTTTATTAGGGTCACCCTATCATGCAGGTATCTCTTTCCATAATCCGCTGGTGTGTTGCCTTCTGATCGCTCACGGTACAAGAGTCCATCTAACTCATCACCCGGTCTTGTCGGACTGTAGCCTGTTAATATTTGCCATGCATTTTTACAGGATGAATCTGCTGACGGTAGCGGAAGTCGATACCGTTCGGCACGAGATGCTGTGGACACTTCTTTGCCATAGTGAAAACGGCCCAATTACTGATCCTGATGAGATCGTCAGTCGCTTGATCACCGTGGAGGAGGAATTGCACCGGTATCAGGACCTCTGCAGGAGGTTCGATGGTATTCATCGTCAGCTTGATGAACTGTTTGGCCTTGAGTTTTATTTTCACTTTGTTGCGAACGAATCTGACGACGGGCATGCAATAAAGGAATTTCTGAAAAAGGAGTTGTCAACCCGGCGCTACAGTGATGAGCAGGTACGTGAGCATTTAGAGCATACATCGACTCTCACATCATCGAAACCTGTTAATTTTATTACTGAGTTCCTTGGGAAGCTATATTACGAGGTTCCTCCAGCTGCTGTGGTTCGGTTAAGGGAAAACGGTGAATGCCAACCTGACTGGCTGGAGACATTTCTGACATCCCCGCCATACTTTAAGTGCAGCGAACACCAGAGTAATGACAAAGACCGTTATCGGGAAATTACCCTGGTGGCGGGACATTACTATTACCAATGTCCCCACCCCAAAAGAGCACAAACCATTCTGGTGGAGGGCACAAAACCCTATTACCGTACATTGCACGGACTGGATCACGCCCTGCGCACGCAGATGGCTATCGAATTTCTTTTGGACGACCATGTTCTGCCACAATTCCACCGGCCGTTCAAAGAGTTATTGGATAACCAGCCACAGCTGCGGGAGTTGTTGCCCATTGCTGAACTCTACCACGACGCTGTCGCGGAAGATGAGCCAAAAGAGGTTGAAGAGCTCCGGGCAGCGGAACTTTTCCACCGTGATATGACCAGTCTGCAACAGTACCCCGACGAACTGATTGCCTTGGTAGCCACTGCCTTAAGAAACAAAAACTGTGAAGCAATGAATTCGGGCAACCCGTTATTCAGCCACGACCACCAGTGCCCGGAAGAAGAGTTGCTGCTGCGTCAGGTGCTGCGTTTTGGGGATATCGTCGATACTCTTTCCCAAGAGGGCTTTTCGACCATCAAACCGACTTCGGGTTCAGCAGCAATGGGCTCTCCGGAAATGATCCATGATAACGATGATCATCCAGAAATGATCGAGCTGTTGGACGTGGTCAATAACCGGCAATTTACCATGCTGATCCGGGCGGCATTGTCGGGTTTTCGGAATCTGGCCAGCATTACCGGGGGGTGGCATCAACAAACAGCCAACCCGTTCACCAGTAAATATGGTCTGCCGGTGGATAACCATAAACGACGATTACTGATTGAACAGGCACCTGATCCCTATGGGTGTTTGCATGAGTGCCTGAATGATCTGGTCCGGTTCATTATCGCCCGAAAGGCCAACGTTACAGCTCACTTCCCAGAATACTCCCCCCGGAGCCATGAAAATTCCTGGCTGCCTGACTACCAGGATCCGGATATCGACTTCAGTGGCGCTTATCGATCGCTGCACAATGAAGAGGAACTGCGACAAATCAGGCTACCCGAAGCAATGACTCTGGCAGAAAAGATTATTGCAGTGGCAGAGCAACGCAAGCTGGAAAAATTTATCGCTCCTGCCACCAGTGAAGCCCTGAAAACTGAGACGATGCGGCTACACCAGGAAGGTATACTGCCGACTTCAGGCACACCATCACAATTGGAACTTCAGCGGATGTTCAGACACCCGGATACTGCCGATGCCCGTCTACTCAGTGAACGCGGGTATGGGGTGAAATTTTCTTTGCATGAAGGAAAAACCTGTTACCACATGACACCAAAACCCAAAAGGTCGCATTCTGAGCTTGCTCAGCCCTCATCATTCATGCCACCAGACAATCATGAAAGGACTGCAACCAGCTGCCAACCGTCCAAATTGACACGTTACAGCTATTTGTCCTGAAAAAGTACGATATTCTCAGAAATGTCAACACACAAACAGGAAAATGTAGAAAACCTCCACTAGTAACAGCTACAAAAGTGGAGGTCATCCTGGATTGTCGGAAAATTAGAGATTTATAATTTTTACCATTTCATTATCGGTATCAATTGGATCAGGAATATTCCCTGAAAAGATTGTTTGATTGTCCTCGTGCTCATGTGACTTGCGCTCGCCTGAACGATCTATTTTAAGATTTTTAAAATTGAACAGCTCAGTATCAGCCATCTGAGATGGCGCTATATTCTGCATGGCAGTAAAAATTGACTCGATCCTGCTCGGGTTCTTCTTTTCCCACTCAGCCAACATAGCTTTGATATTCTGGCGCTGCAGGTTTTCTTGTGAGCCACACAGGTTGCATGGAATAATCGGGAACGCCATTTGTTCAGCGAACCGTTTTATATCCTTCTCGCGGCAGTAAGCCAAAGGGCGAATTACCACGTTCCGCTTATCGTCTGATAATAACTTGGGTGGCATAGCGGCCAGCCGGGAGCCATAGAACATATTAAGAAACATGGTTTCTACTATGTCGTCTTTATGGTGACCAAGGGCAATTTTGGTTGCTCCAATATCTTCGGCAAAGGCGTACAATGTGCCACGGCGCAAGCGCGAGCATAAACCACAGGTTGTTTTACCCTCTGGTATCTTCGACTTAACCACCGAATAGGTATCCCTGTTAATAATATGATAAGGAATATTCAGGTCATCGAGGTATTCTGGCAGGATATGCTCAGGAAAGCCCGGTTGTTTCTGATCCAGATTCACCGCCACTAAATCCAATTTTATCGGTGCACTTTTCTGGAGACTCTGCAAAATATGAAGCATCGTGTAGCTATCAGCACCACCCGATAAACAGACCATCACCTTGTCGCCATCCTCGATCATATTGAACTCTTCAATAGCCTGACCTGCGTGGCGGCGCAGCCTCTTTTGCAGCTTGTTAAATTCTGTCTTTGCAGTTCCAGAAAGGGAAATCGTCATATTATCCTGAGGGTGTCTAAAGAAAAATTTGATTATAACTATCTGTCAATCTTTCACCAATTAGACCGATTGCTATCCAGTTACGGACTTTCACTACAGGAGGTTCTGAAACAAGCTCAAATGGAATAAGTTGAGCGTGGGAACGAAGGACGAACTGAAAAACACATCAGGCAATAAATCAGGGCAACCAATACTGGCGCAGTTCAGTGCATAGTGAATCCGGGGATTGTTCCAGATGGGACAGAGAATTCGATGTTCAATATCATGCAGAGAGATAGTCTGACCAGCAATCATAATAAGTTCATCCCGCCATGGCCCCATACGGAACCATCCCTTGCCCAACCTGGTAATGGACTTTAAGATACATTCCGGTTGATTCAGAGGGCTTTACGTAGCGATCAAGAAAGTTCTGCCATTTTGAGTGATCAACAACCTGCTCACTATTCTGATCAGCCTTATCCCAATATGACCAGCGATCCGGGGATGGAACCGCCTGCACCGCAATACTGAACAATAAGAGCAAAGCTGAAACGACGTATCTAGCCATACATGGCACCTTCTTATTAGCGTTATTTCAGAGCTATCCTATGGTGAAGTTAAGAAAGTTGATCGACAAAAAAACTGGCTACTTCAGCTCATTCAAGCGCCAGTCATACTGGTACTGAATAGTACCGGTATATTTTTTCAGCCGCCGGGCATCTGCCTGAGAAGCAAACTTGCGCAGGTGTAAAACAACCCCGTCCTGATCAACAAAATCCTGTTCATACCATTCATATATGCGGGACAGAGTCAGCTTGCCATCCACCCAGCTCATGCCTTTTTCCTGCCGGATAAAGCGTCTTGCAAGCTCATCCAGCATTGACCCGGTATTGTCCGCGGTAAACACCGTTGGGGACAAATCCGGGCAACCCATGCTGGCACAGTTCACCGCATAATGAATACGGCTATCCTCCCATAACGGTCTGAGAATCCGGTGCTCAATATCATTCAACGTCAGGTTTTGCCCCGCTACTTGAGTGATATCCATATCCCATGGGCCAAACTGGTACCACGGGCCAATCTTGGTAATGGATTTAACCGGGTAGTGTTCCAGCACCAGATCAACCGTTAACGCGTTATAAAAGTTGATCCAGTAAGCTTTCTGCTCCGCTTCAGAGTAAGTCCTTGGATCCAGGGAGGACATATCCGTCAGGTATTTATCAAGCTTATCCCGAGCTTCCTGACTGACCAACGGATATCGAAAGCGATTCCCACCCGGGCGAAGTGCCAGATATTCATCCAGTATCTCCTGCCAGAGATGGTGGTTGATCACAGCAGAAGACTCTGGATTGCTTTTGTCCCAAAATGCCCAGTAAGTGCTGGCAGGAGCTGCCATCACCAGGCCCGGAAGGATGAATAGCAAGGCACCAAGGGACAATGTTTTTACTGGTTTCCATAGATTGGCAAAGCAAAGACGAAGCAAAGCAGAATTCCTATAAGATATGGTCACGGGAGTTCCTTCTTTTATTTAATCAAATACAGTTAGCCTTGACTATTTAAATCATACTGCAGCAATTTATTGCTGTTGATCATGGAAAGCAATTCCTCAATGTATTCTTCACCCCGGATGGAATATGCCCGCAAACCATAAGCCAGGTCAGCTCCTGTAACTGGCTCCTGACTGACTCTTCTCTGCTCCCGCAGCTTTCTCATAGCCCTGTATTGATGATTGGTATTCAGATTGTGCATGTAAGCACGGACCGAAGCCGCAACATCCTCAAACTTCTGAACTTCATAGGTCTCTCCTTCCGGGCGAGCCTCCGGTACAATTCCACATCCCGGGCTAAAACACCACTGACCAAAGAAGTTGTTACCCTGTCGGGCAAACCTTGATGTCCCCCACGCCGTTTCATTAGCCGACTGAGCCAGCGCAAGAGAAGCAGGGATTATATCGACAAAAGTCAGTAACTCCGCAAAAAACAGCTCATCATAGACTGACACATCACGCATGCGATACTTTCTGCCCATATCAGCCAGCCATGACCGATCTTTATCCGTTAACTCTGACTGGCAAGATAAAGCCATAATCCGCTGACGATTTTGTAAAATCGTGTCATTCTCTTTTTGCACCATCGGCAATAAGAAGCCAAAGAAAGCACTCTTTTTAGTCTTGACATCAACCATGCTGCTGAAATCCGGTATGGTCACAACGTGCGACTCTTCTGCCTCTTTAACCGCCCCCGATACCGGCAGTTCAGGCCCAGACACAAACCGACCCACACCCTGCCAGTGAATCCCCAAAGACAGCACCAATAACGCCAGAAAAACACCCAGCATAATTTTATCAATCTTGTTGAGCATGAGTACCTCAGTAAAACATCTTGATCAGCAACAGGATAAAGGCTGATGACGAAAAAAGGCAGAAAATCCACTAAAAAACGTTCAGCTTCTTTACAAACCGGACGAAACATGACAACACTTGGGGTGCGGCTTAACGCGGTACTGCGGTGGAACCCCCCTGCAAAGAGCCAATAATAACAAGGGTTAACCGCTGGTCAGTATCAGTATCCACCACTTCAGTGGAAGAAGCGGCCTGATATCCTGCCGAACACACGGAGGCACTGTTATGATCCTAAGCCATTTCTGGGGCTTGCTTACTGAGCCCGACAACGAATGGATCAGCATTCGAAAGAATCCACCCGGATTGATCCAGCTCTACCTTGGCCAAATCATCTGGCTGGCAGCCCTGCCTGCCATCTGCACTTACATTGGTACTACGATGGCTGGCTGGAGCCTTCCCGGAAGCACCAATGTGGTAAGACTCACACCTGAAAGTGCCCTGTGGATGTCCATCCTTGCGTGGATGGCGATGGTCTGTGGCGTTGCGGTCATGAGTTGGTTCATCCACTGGATGAGTGGTAACTTCAACAGCGACCCTTCATTGACAGACTGCACAGCCTTTACCTGCTATACCGCTTACCCTCTGTTTCTCATTGGTATTTGCGGTCTCTATCCATCACTGTGGCTTGCCATTATTGCCGGTACTGTGGCGGTATCCGCCACTGCCTACCTTCTGTACAGCGGTCTCCATATTTTTATGAAGATCCCTCAGGAACAGGGCTTTATCTATGCCAGCTCAGTTCTCTGTATTGGCCTGGTGGTTCTGGTTGCCATGATGATCACCACCGTTATTTTCTGGGGTATGGGCATTGGG
Organism: Endozoicomonas sp. YOMI1; assembly: GCF_024606345.1. Taxonomy (GTDB): domain Bacteria; phylum Pseudomonadota; class Gammaproteobacteria; order Pseudomonadales; family Endozoicomonadaceae; genus Endozoicomonas. Next base: position 5,025 of record NZ_JAHHPM010000076.1, on the reverse strand, counting down.
CCTGAATATGTTCAGAGTTATTAGCCCCCCTCGTACTGATTAAGGCCGCTTTACGCGGTTTTTTTTATGCTTGAAGGATTTATTGATTTCACAATCCTGAGCAATCCACTATGATTCCAGGGCAAACACAGGGAGCAGGCAGACCATTGCAGAATGACCTTCACCAAATTGAACAGCGGATTCTTGAACTTTACCAGGAAGCTGAAAACTTTTTTCAACAACCGTTTAAAAAACCTTATATTCGACTGGATCTAACCGGAGAGACAGCGGGTCAGGCGTGGATTGAAAAACGTCAGCTGCGCTTTAATAAAGTGCTACTTCAGGAAAACCGTGAGCACTTTATCCAACAAACCGTCGCGCACGAGGTGGCGCACCTGCTGGCCTATGAACTGTTTGGCCGAAAAATCCGGGCCCATGGCAGAGAATGGCAAGGGATAATGACCAGGGTATTCAGGCTTCCCGCAGATCGTTGTCACCGTTACGACACCGGAAGAAGCAGCCAGAAGCAGTGGCTGTATCAATGCCACTGCCAGGGCAAGACGATTCACCTGAGCACCATACGTCACAATCGTTCACAACGGGGAACGGTCTATCTGTGCACAGCCTGTAAAGGGCCATTAACATTTCTCGGTAATGTTCAGACTGCCCCCCAAAACTTTTAATAAGTCATCGCCGTATTTCTCCAGCTTATATTGACCTATTCCGGTTATTCTCGACAATTCAAGATGGGATTGAGGACGAATCTTTATCAGCTCCATCAGGGTCTTGTCGTTAAGGATGACATAAGCGGGGACATTCTGTTCTTCAGCATGGGTACGGCGCCATTGCCGCAAAGCCTCCCACAACTGCTGATCATGGGCTTCCACCACAACACGACCAACTTCCCGGTATTCTTGCTCATACTTCCGGGACGGCTCATAGCGATCACGACGTAACTGAATACGCTCATCACCTTTTAACAGTGACCGGCAACGCTCATTCAGTTTAAGGGCACCATGACTGTCGTGATCCACATTCACGTACCCTCTGGCCACCAGCTGGCGATAGACCGACCGCCAGCTGCTCTGATCCAGCTCGGTGCCAATACCAAAGGTGCTAAGACGATCATGACCAAAACGGCGGGTTTTATCGGTACTTTTCCCCAGCAGAATATCCACAAGATGAGCCACCCCGAAGCTCTGCCCACTCCGGTAAATACAGGACAATGCCTTGCGGGCAACTTCTGTCCCATCCCATATTTCCGGTGGTTCAAGACACAGGTCACAATAGCCGCAGGGTTCATCCAGAGGCTCATCAAAGTAATTCAACAACACCTGTCGTCTGCATCCGGTCACTTCACAAAGTGCCAGCATGGCTTCCAGCTTTTGTTGCTCTATCTGTTGAATATGCTGACTGGCACTGGAGCGGGCCTGAAGCTGTTTGAGCAGCACCACATCTTGTAAACCATAAACCATCCAGGCGGTAGCGGGCAGACCATCCCGTCCCGCACGTCCGGTCTCCTGATAATAGGCTTCAATACTTCTTGGCAGGTCAAGGTGAGCAACAAACCGGACATCCGGTTTATCAATCCCCATACCAAAGGCAATGGTCGCAACAATGATGATCCCTTCTTCAACGATGAACCGGTGCTGATTCGCCCGCCGCTCTGCTGGTAAAAGCCCGGCATGGTATGGCAGCGCCTTTCGCCCTGACTGCGTCAACCATTCTGCGGTCTGCTCCACTTTCTTACGGGATAGGCAATAAACAATACCGGAATCTTCGGGATGCTCTTTATTAAGAAAGTTCAGTAGCTGCTGCTTACCCTGCTTCTTCTGGCTGATCCGGTAGAAAATATTGGGTCGGTTAAAGCTGTCTATAAATACGCGGGCAGCTGCAAGTCCCAGTCGTTCACGGATTTCCTGGCGGGTTCTCTGATCAGCCGTCGCTGTCAGGGCAATTCTGGGAACCCCCGGAAACCGGGTGTGCAAACAGGAGAGCTGCAGGTATTCCGGCCGGAAATCGTGCCCCCACTGGGACACACAGTGAGCCTCATCAATAGCAAACAAAGCCACCTGAATCTGATCCAGCAGCCGTTGCATCGACTCAGTCAGCAGCCTTTCGGGCGCTACATACAATAAATCAAGATCACCGATCAGCAGTTCCCGCTCAACCTGAAGCCGGTCTTCCGGCATCATGGCAGAGTGCAGACAGTCAGCACGAATACCCAGCTCCCGAAGACTGTTAATCTGGTCATCCATTAACGCTATCAATGGTGAAACGACAACTGACGTACCACCTCTTAATAACGCGGGTATCTGGTAACAGAGCGATTTCCCACCACCTGTAGGCATCAATACCAGGGCATCACGACCAGCAACAATTTCATTAATTACCTCTTGCTGGAATCCTCGAAAGGACTGGTAACCAAATGTATTTTTTAAAATATCCAGAGCAGGATCAGACATTGAACAGAATCGCATCTGATAAAAGACCAAGTATACGGATACTCGCCTTCATCTTCATCAAATCCTGATAGAATCCAACAAATCAGAGTATTGCCATATGTCGCCCACCTGTTTCAATGCATAACTTCAAATCTCTCGATAAATTATTGACAAATTCATCATTTTTTTGGGGATCATTATGCACATCTATACTGGTCAAATAATGATCAAGCCATTGAGCCTTGCACAACACCTTTAGCCTGTTCATGTTCTCATAAAGAAGAATGCTGACCAGATTTTGGCCTCCGGTTGAGAATCGGTTAAAATACGGCACCAGTTTAAAGGCGGACTTGTGTTTTGATTGGGAACAGCCTTGATAACTGGCAACAGTCGAAAAGCTGCCCGCCTTGGCTTTTCCCAGTTTGAGAAGATACTCGGCACATAAGCTATCAGACAACGATCTGGCAACCATTAATTCCTGATGAATGCCATTCAACACTTTCACCCAAGCCACTACGTTTGATGTATTTTCCTGACTGTTATAAATGGCAATGGCCATCTCAACAAATTCACTCCCATTAGCCTCTATCCTTAATGCTGGAAATACCTGACCGGCATAATCCTGGTAATCGAAACCTAAATATTTATCAAGATATTCTTGAAACTGGGCACTCCATAAATGCCTGCATTCAGCTAAAACCGCTTGTTTAAGAGCACTAAAATAAGGAACACCATAATTCTTCAGAGTATCAATATTATTATCAAGCCAAGAATCAAAAAACTGTTTTTTTCCTGAAGGATACCAGCGAAGTAAATTTGAGCATCGCACCACAATCTCTTCCATGTCAACATGATTACCATCAGACTGGATACCCCTTCTTATTAAACCCTCATAATAATTGGACACCCAGTTAAATTTACTCAACTGCCACCGCACATTGTACTTACTCAAAGTAGTATCATACAAAAACACCTTATTATCTTTCAGCAAAAAACCATTTTTAAAATAAGTTTTTCTGGTTTTTGGCTTTGCTGAAATAGAGGATAATAAACTATCTTCACTGTTACAACGCCTCAACCCGCCATCATTCAGTGCTTGAGCAGCAAGCAAACCTCCGGCATTCCCAGGTATCGCTTCGATGTCCAGGAGTAGCCGCTTTGAAGCTGCTGGCTTGATGTGCCTCTCTAGCAACCTTGCTACCTTACCATGAAAGTCCAGATTTATTTTTGCTTCATTCAGGCGCCAATTACCACTTTTACTCAAAGAACCAAGACTGATCATCACAGAAAAAGAAGAAGGTAATTTCAGTTTCTTTACTTTACCCTCTGCATTGACATACTCATTGTAAGTCACACTTGTTTTCAAAACACACCGACAGTCGTTTAATTCCAAAGAATGAGTGTAGCTTGAAGATCCTGAGCAACTCAGTTTCAACCCCATTTCAGAGAAGTACACATATAACTGATTCAATAAGCCTTGCCCAAGAAGAATTTTCAAAGAACCCGACAACTCAGAACCCTGACCATCAAGATATGAAGCCAACATCCTCTCAACCTCACGATTACAGACAGATTCATCGGCAAGATTTAAGCTACACTTATAATTTTTGGTGTTGAACTTGTGTTGTTGAGCACCATTCGAACTTTCTTTAATAATTGTTAAATCAACCCTGCCTACGTCATTTTGATACGATTCTTTATATCTCCTTAAGCTAACTTTTTCAGTTCTCCCATTTGCCAGATAAGCTGCACAATCCCGAATGGCATCGTTATCACAAATCTTCCGTACCATTTCATGGGGAAGTGTTTCCTCAACACCATTGATCCTGCAGGAGAAGGTTACCGGAAAAAAAAACGCAGAAAAGCAATCCGTTGCCGAATGATTTGGAATCCCTGCTCTCATAACACCGTGAGCAGCCCCGAATTCAGCACCACCCATAAGAGACCTTGCACTGGTCGACGCTGTCGCATGATCAACTCTTGACCGGGATATCCTACCTTGTATTTCTGAACTGACTTTTCCGGCAACTTCCTCATTAAAATGCACAACCGCCCGTTGATTTTTAGCATACACCGGTTCCTCAGCAAACCTTTGACGCGCTAACCTCAACCTCAAAGATTCAAATGGCCTTACTGATTTGCCATCCTTTATGCGCCCTTCTTTGACAGGCCTATCCCTCTGGTCATCAGTTCGCAAGCCAGATGTTTTGCAGGGTCTAGCTACAGGCTTCGAATTATCCACACTCAATCTCCAAGGATTCACCACACATGAACGACATCTGATGTTTTTGTCTTACGTCCAACCCATGTCAGAGATTGTTTGAACAGTTTAGGTAGTTAGCCAATGAAATCGTAAATTTCTGGCTAATTGGGCAGTTACTATGCAAGGCACAAATTATTAGGGAGCATAGCCGTAGCTTTGTGACCGGAGTTGTGACGTCGTAGAGTAACTGATCACTTAATCAGAAAATATGATTTCATTTGGCTAACTGCTTACATGTTGATCACTGGACCCAATTATACGTTAGCAACCAACATTTAGTTTTACTCGACTTTAGAGTTCCCAAAGCACAATAGTTCAGCAAAAAATTGAATAAACTGC
>NZ_JAHHPM010000075.1 GCF_024606345.1 Endozoicomonas sp. YOMI1 | reverse complement strand
TAGCAACCGTTGAATAAGGCAATAAAAAAGCAGATTAACCAAGATAATCATAGATGATTACTCAACACTGTTATGAGCCCAACAGCCAGCCATTGGCCTGCAACTGGGCAATGATTTCATTCTGGAAAACGGCCTCAACGGTGGCGTCCCTGCTCATACACTACTCACTTTTGTTCTCAATACGCTGGCGGGCATTGTGGATAGCCTGCTGGAAGCGTTCTTCCAGCACCGCTTTGGGCGGCAGGTTGGTCAGGTAATCCGCCACATGGATGCCGCTTTTATCCAGCTCCAGCAGTTCGATCTGCTCCTGCTTTTTACCCGCACAGAGAATAATGCCAATGGGTGACGCTTCCCCGGGCTGTCGGTCGTGCTTATCCAGCCAGCGCAGGTAGAGCTCCATCTGCCCCTTATACTCTGCCTTGAACTTCCCGGTCTTCAGCTCGATAGCCACCAGCCGTTGCAGCTTGCGGTTGTAAAACAGCAGGTCAATGTAAAAGTCGTCCTCATCAATCTGAACCCGGTACTGACGGGCCACAAAGGTGAAACCCATCCCCAGTTCCAGCAGAAACTGCTCCATCTCCCGCAGAATGGCATCCTCCAGGTCTTTTTCCAGGTAGGTGTCGTTCAATTCAAGAAAGTTCAGAATATACGGGTCTTTCAATACCAGGTCCTGATTTGCCAGCCCTTGCTCCCGCAGCTTTTTCAGATCACTGGCGATGGTCGCCTCCGGCTTGCGGGAAAGTGCCGTCCGTTCATACAGCATGGAATCCAGGCGTTCGCTGAAGGTACGAACAGACCACCGTTCCTGAGCCGCCATGGTCAGGTAAAACTCCCGTTTCAGCGGGTCATTAATGTAAATCAACTGCTTGATATGGGACCAGCTCAATTGTCTCCACACTGTAGAGACAATCTCATCCGCCGTGCATACCTCCGCCAGCCGTGTGCAATGGCGCAGTTGCTGGGGGCTCCAGCCTTTGCCCATGGCGGCCGTGAGCTGCTTCGACAGATTAACCACCACCTGCTTGCCATAGTCCGCCCGCTCACCTTTAAGCACCTCGGTATTGATGCGATCCCCCACCTGCCAGTAGAGCCGGGTTAGCTCGGCATTCACCGCCACTGCGGCCCGCTGGCGGGCGGACTGGATCAGGCCTTTGATTTCGCTGAACAAGGTGTCTGGCTGCTCCGGCAATTCAGGTGGTTTGCTCATGGGTGGCCTCGGGGTGTTTTTGTTGTTTCGGTCGTTGCCAGTTCCGGACATCTATTTTACCGGTGACGGCGGCGGAGATTAGGGCTGTTCGACGCTCCCTCAGAAAAGAAACAGTCTGCTCTCCTTCTTTCACCAATTCATCGAACGTCTGTAACTTAATTTCAATAAACTGCAGAATATCGCGCAAGCACATCATTTTCTTTATAGGCGGCTTCTTGAAAGTTGTTCATCAACCTCTTCAGATATAAAAAATCATGGTTCCGCACTAAAGATTAACCCGTGTGGGCAGCCAGCTCAGCGGCTACATGAGTTAGTCTTTTTGTACGACG
>NZ_JAHHPM010000074.1 GCF_024606345.1 Endozoicomonas sp. YOMI1 | reverse complement strand
CAGAGTGACTGATCACTTAGTTAGAAAATATGATTTCATTTGGTTAACTACTTATTACTCAGGTCATGCCATGATTCGCTTTCTGGCCATTCTGGTGAGTTGCCTGTGTACTGTAAAACTGATGACCCGGGCAGTCACGCCTGCCATGACCAAAATGTTCCCATTCTGGTTATTTCGGAAGTAGCCGATAGAACGGTGGCAAAAGGACCTTTATTTGATTCAGGATAAATCATGGACAAGGACAGCCCCTCTACCCAACAAAACGATCAGGCAATTTCCGGGGTAAAGAAGCGGAGTATCATCTCTCAGCAGGAGGTAAAACGGACATTACTGTCCAGTGCAGATTTCAACCGTCCGGAAGTAAAACCGCTTGCAGAAAGGCTGGTCAGCCAGAAACCAGCCAATCTGAAAGAAGCATTGAAGCCACTGAAGCAAGGTGTCAATTACGCCTCTGACCTTATCCACCGCCTGAAAGATACTCACCCTTGTGTTCAAAGTGAAAAGCAACAACACGCTAACCGCATCACAGACACCATTCACCTGCTGGAAGGTTTGCAGAAAGCCCTTGAGAAAGAGACAAAAGATCTGTTTAACGGACATAACAAAGCAGAGGGGCGGCAAGACGAGGCTTCAGACAATCATGCCCTCTATCTGGAGTCATCAACTTTACTGAATACGCTGCAATCGTATATCAGAACGTTAGAAAAGATGAAATCGGCGTCTATTGAATAGCCATCACAGATTCCTCGTTCCCACGCTCTGCGTGGTAATGCATACCGCACCATGGGGTGTTTCACTGCCCCCGACAAATGCCAGAGTACGGTAGACGTCCCCACGCAGGGGACGAAGGTATGCGTTGTATGATTATTAGCGCTTTTCTGCACTAGTCTTCGCAAACGTTATGACTCCATCGATACTGATAGGACGATATTGGAAATTTAATGAAATCCTCAATAATCATCTGTCGGGTAACCTGGCTTAGGCTGCGCCCCTCATTTTCAAGTCGCTGCTTGATTCGCTCCCAGCGATCAGGGGTCAGTGTGCCAATGATGTCACCACTTGTACTGTCTATTAACTGATACCGGTCTTCATTGATCTGGATGCGGACCTTTTCAGGGCCTCGGTTAACCACAAGATTGTTACGCTCAGTTTGTTGCCAGCCATTTCGTTGCAGGGTTTTCCGCTGGTCTTCGGTCAGCGGTTTTTGCCCTAGCAGTGCCATCACTAGCTGGAAATCCTGCTCTTCCATGTCCAAAATGGCATCGTCATCAATGGTGACTTCAGGGTGTTCCTGTTTCAATTTTGCCACCAGTGCCCGGCGCTCCTGATCCCTGGGTGAGGAGCTCGTGCTACTCAGGCGCTTGCCTTTTCTGATTGTCTGTTGCATTTCAGCAAGCTGGTGAGGATACAGATGGCTTGAGTCCTCATGCAGGCGGGTGTAACGGGAAATGATTGAGAAACTTTCGACGATTCTTTCCACTTTTGCCGTGGTGATGATGATATTTAGTCGGGTCTGTTGCTGGTCCGCAGCACTGAGATCGGGCATTTTCAAAATGCATTCCAGGTTTTCCAGGTGCTGTCTCAAATGATCAAAGTAACCGTATAGGTGCTGGTCATCTCCCCCCCGTAAATGGTTGGGCATCACCGGATTGTTGGAGTTGATCATATCCCGCACAAAGGTGGCGCGATCATTGCGTTCCTTTCTGGTTCTTGCCAGGTGGAGTTGTCGCAAGAGGCTATTGCACTGGTCGTAAAGGCTGCCGATCAAAAAGTGTTTCATCTCTTCGGTATGGCCACTTATCCGACTTTGCAGCTCATCAAACGCCTGCGGGCTTGTTGAATCTTCCTTGCACAGAGCCTGGTGCACTGCTGTGCGCCAATGCATATACTGTCTCAGCAGGTTCTCTCCGTATAGTTCTCGATAGTTACATTTAATGTCGTTTATTTTGCCTTCGGTGTCTTTCTTCTTTGCTTCCAGCTGAGCAATCTGCACAGTACCTTCACGGGTGTGTTCATCGGCTTTACTGAGCTGGTCAGCCACTTGCTCTAATTCTTTGGCCAGCGTTTTTATCTGGTTGAGCAGGATTTTTTTCCCTGGTGGCCGGTCTCCAGGTCTGCTGTCACCTACTGCACCGGGTACGGAAAGCTCAGACTTGGCGGATGATGGACTTAGTACAGCATTTGATGAAGGCTCGCTCACAAGTCTGAGCACGGGAAGCCGGAGTGTCAGTACCTGATTCTGAGGCGCGGGTGGCGCTACAGTGATGGTTCTGCTGCCAGAAGCCCCCGGGGGCTGGTGGTAGATAGGGAAAAGGCAGGCATTCACTGGAGCAGGGACGAAGTGATCCCAATTGGTGAATGCGAATTTGTCACGTTGATGCAGGTCGGTTTTGGGCTGGCAATGGCTGGAACAATGAACGTCAGCCAGGCAGCAGTGCCTGAAAAAGGCTGTCACTTCTTTTCGAATGTCTGCCGGGCGAGCCGAAGGGGCTACAGCATCTGATACGTTAGTACTTAATTTAGTAATCAAAGGTAAATTCATCTCAGCCATACAGAGGTACATCCATTATTAACTGACGAGATACAAGACCATACGCTGGTTCAGTTCCTGTTTATGGCTTGAGATAGTTCTAACTATAAGACTCTCAGCGGGCAAAATAGTTCCCAAGGTTGGTTCGCATGCGAGCCAATCTTGTACACTAGGAGGCTGTCCGAGAATAGTCTGCCCTACTGCGGTTGCGATAAATTG
>NZ_JAHHPM010000006.1 GCF_024606345.1 Endozoicomonas sp. YOMI1 | reverse complement strand
CCTCGCTACGGGCGCTATTCTCGGACAGCCTCCTAGGAGGCTGTCCGAGAATAGGAAAGGGGTGATCTATTCTCAGCAGCCTTCCGGATAATCTATACTCTATTCTTAGATTCTGCGCGCAGTAAAGCAGGAGTTTATTATGAAACGTCTTTACTACCTGACTGGCTCACTGGACAGTGTCACCAAAATTAATGAAGACCTGCACCGGGATGGTATCACCGACTGGCACCTCCATGTTTTAAGCCGAAATGAAGCTGGCCTGTATCACAAGCAGGTTCACAGTGCCAATATGCTGCAGGAAAACGATGTAATTCACTCAGGAGAGCTGGGTGCCCTCATTGGCGGTGTTGCCGGTCTGCTGGCGGCCACAGTGATTGAGTGGTGGAACCCGATTGGGATAAATATCCCTCTACCCGCACTTCTGGTGGTCGCTGGCGTCTTTACTATGTTTGGTGCCTGGAGCGGCGGGTTGGCAGGTATCACCCGCGAGAATTACAAAACGGCCCGGTTCCACGATGATCTGGTAAAAGGCAAACATTTGATAATGGTGGATGTATCCAGACAACAGGAGCAGCGGGTACGCTACCATTTGAGCAAATATCATCCGGAAGCCTCTCTTGCCGGTGTGGATACCACCCTGACACTGCCCTTCAGCCCTAACTTCTGGCGTTACCCACGCCATAACTAGTATACGGTTTTCAATGCAATTGATGGGCTCCTTCATTGACCTCCAAACTTCGTTCACCTTGAGCGGAGTCGAAAGGTGAAAACTCCATACCCTGAATATTGTGCCAATCACCCTTCGACCGTGCATCCAGAGCGGAGTCGAAGGACGCTCAGGTTGAACGGAGATTTTACACATCAAACTCATCGAAATGATGTACCAGAAGGCTTATCCATTGTCAGGGGATGGTGACTTCACAAGCGTCTGCACCTTCTGAAAGGTTTCTGACTCCGCATCAGAAGGCGCTTTTCCCATCAGGCTAAACACTACTATTGCCATTGACGCCGCGATAAAACCGGGGATAATCTCGTAAACTTCAAAAATCCCCCCGCTGAGCGAACGCCATACCACCACAGTAACCCCACCCACAACAATACCGGCAAGGGCTCCCAAGCCATTCATTCGCTTCCAGTAAAGGGAAAAAAGCAGTGCAGGGCCAAAGGCGGCACCGAACCCCGCCCAGGCATAAGACACCATCTCAAGCACAGAACTGTCCGGGTTTAGTGCCAGCACCGTAGCCAGCACCGCAATACCAACAACAGCCATACGGCCAACCATCAACATCTCACCCTGAGTAGCATTGGGACGCAGCATATTGCGATAAAAGTCCTCTGCTACCGCAGTAGAACAAACCAGCAACTGAGAATCTGCGGTACTCATGATGGCGGCCAGAATAGCGGCCAGTAGAATACCGGCTATCACCGGGTGAAAGAGGGTATTCACCATCAGCATAAAAATAGCTTCCGGGTCGTCTAATACCAATCCCTGCCGCTGGGTATATATGATTCCGGTCAAACCAACCAGCAAAGCACCCAGCATACAGATTCCAGTCCATGAAACCGCAATCCGCCGTGCCAACGTTAGCTGATGACTGGACTGCACCGCTTTAAAACGCGCCATAATGTGTGGCTGGCCAAAGTAGCCCAGCCCCCAGCCCAATAATGACAAAACCGTAATCACAGAAAGAGCTTCCCCTCGAACATCAGTGAGCATGCTGGTCAAATGGGGGTTCAGTTGGTTAATCTCGGTAAGCACCTGCCCGGCACCACCGGTGACTTCCAGCACTGTCACCGGAACAATCAGCAGCGCTGCTGACATCAGCAGGCCTTGCACCAGATCGGTCCAGCAGACTGCCAGGAAACCACCAAACAGGGTGTAGGAGACCACACTCAACATGCCAAGAATCACAGCCAACTCGTAGTCAAAACCAAAAACCGATTCAAAGAGTTTGCCACCGGCTACCAATCCTGAACTGGTGTAAAAAAGAAAGAAAATCAGGATAAAACCCGCACTGACCGGTTGCAGGATATACTTCAGATCGGAGAAACGGTTGGAAAAAAATTCGGGAAGCGTCAAAGAGTCATTCGCAGCTGCACTGTATATTCTTAAACGACGGGCCACCAGAAGCCAGTTCAACCAGGTTCCTCCCAGTAGCCCCAGCCCCAGCCAGATCGCTTCAAATCCGGCCGCAAACGCATACCCCGGCAGACCCAATAAAAGCCAACCACTCATATCAGAAGCACCGGCGCTTAATGCCGCCGACCACGGCCCCAGTGAGCGCCCGCCAAGAAAATAGTCAGAAGAGTTTTGGGTTCTCTGCCAGGCAATATAACCAACCCCCAACATGGCAATAAAATAGATCAGGAAGGTTATGGTTATTTGTATTTGGTTTTCCATGATGGCTAACTCTTGGTATATATATTTTCAACGTTAGCTCACATTTATTTATTCAATTCAATTGGAATACCTGCTGTTTTAATTAGTTATTTCTCAAATAAAGTCTGCCAAAAATATGACTCTTAGCTCTGAGACAAAGAATTATTTCGATGAAAAGTTACCTTTATATTGATCCAGTTAATGTACGCTATCATTCAAAAATGAACTGGTAATTTTGGATACAGACATGGATAGCCAACGCATATCACCCCCCTCTCTTGATCAAATAAAAATACCTGAACAAAAACCAGCAAAGTACGCTGGAATTGAATCAGGCAAGGGCACCAAAATATTAGATAGTGATGGAAAACTGGTTTCCACGTGGGGACGAAAGATTGAGAATTTTTTTGATATAGAGCGAATTAATCCAAAAAGATCTGAATTCAAAAAAGCAATGCATGAATTTCAAGAGCTCATGACCAATAGGCGTGTCAAGCTTTTACAAGAGGTTGAAGACACATCTACTCATATTGATAATATCTTAAATCTTCCTGAATCAATTCAAAACCATGATAATTATGTTAACCGTAAGAAATTCACGAAGCTTGTTCAATCAGATGTTAAGAAATACCTCTCTTATGAAATCAGATGCTGCAACTCAGGACAAAAACTCGTTAAATTATACGAGGAAGTGCAGAGACTGAGAGATCACCATCGCCTACCACCCAAAATAATAGAGCCACTATTTGAAAAAATTAATGATCAAATGGCAGTACTTGTTGAGGAAATGCCAAAGCACCTCAGAAGCATTGACCATGATAAAGAAAAACCTCAAACCCTTGAATTGACCAAAAAAAAATGTGAAGTGGTTAAAGGTCTGCTCAGTGCTGCCAGTAAGATTAATGACAATTTGCACAAAAAGCATAGAAAAGCACTAAGAAATATGATGGTCGTCATGTTTTCTGAGGATGTAGAAAAAGTAACAAGTTTGTGCAAAGCACGAAACAACCTGAAAGAAAATGAAAAATTATCAGATGATATTAAGGAAGTAAGAGATACAATAGTCTATCCATTCTTTGAAGGTATTGCTTCAGACTCTGAAGAGTATTGCAAAAAAGTCGAAAGAAACACAGATAAACAAATAAAAGATTTAGAAGCACAACGTGAAATAATCCCCAGCATAATTACCAAACTAAATAAAACACTAACAACCGCCTCTAAAATTGTAAAAAATGAGGCAGAAGCAATGGTAGCTAAAAAAAATATACTGAATAATAAGAGAAAAACAAAACTAACAGAAAATGCAATCAAAAGACTTGAAGATCGAGAGGTGAAAAAATTTTCTGAGTTTGAAAAACTACAAGAAGAATATAAAAATCTGTATGGAGAATTAATTTCCAGACTGGCACAATTTAAATCGAGTGTCGAAATATATTTTGACGACAAACCGACTCAGGAATCAGAATCCCCCAAACACCCAGAAGAATTCTTGGCTGCTTACAGAAAAGTAGATTTAACTGAGTCGTGGAAAAATCTCCAAAACCTGGATCCAACGGATACGAATACGGATCTGGCTTTAAAATCCTTCAATCATGTTTGCTTCGATAGTCACTTTCAAAATCTTATGTTAAAGGAACAGGAGTGGTTACCTGAACATGAAATAGAAAATCTCAAAAATAGTGTTCAAGAATCAGTAACAGGAAGCTCTGATCAAAAAGAAACCTATGATCAATTGGTTGTTGCGCACACTGCCTGTCGGCTGGCCAAGAAGGCATATAAAACAGCCATGGAGAAGGAGAAAAAACAACCCAGGAAAGCTCGTGAAAAAGCCAAAATACTGACAGGCACTATAACTTCGGAACAGCTTGACACAGCAAAACAACTGAGAATGTTGCATGCACAGTCAGTAGCAACCAATAAAACTGACCACATGAATGTTGATGCTAAGCCCGACGATGGAATGGATGAAAACAATAATCACTCTTTGAGTAGCAGTGATGCTGACTCATGGAACAAAGCTCCTGCAGCAAGTGATGCTGAAGTACCTCAAGAAAATATTGACGCAAACATTACCTCAGGCCTGCATCAAGAATCAGTTACTGAAAAGCCACAGACCTTTGCCAAAACAGTATTGCCACCAATAGCCAGTAACAGCAGCACTACAGAGATCAGTGGAGTTGAAAACCAATCCAATGGACGTAAATTACTATCACCGATAACAGAACGATCAAAAAAACCAAAACAAAAAACATCACCAGAACGTCCAACACGACCAGCACCACAACCACCATCCCCTAAAAACACAACAAGTGGTGGAGCTAAAGACCAAACCGATGGTAGTAAACCAGTACCGCCACCTCCGCCACCACCAGCACCACCTCTACCTTCTGGCAACACTACAAAAAGAGGTGGTGCTAAAGGGCAAACCGATGGTAGCAAACCAGTGCCACCACCACCACCACCGCCACCGCGGCCGCCAGCACCATCAGCAGGAAGCCAAACCACGAAAGCCAGTAGTGGAGTTAAAGATCAAGATGGAAGAACTAATCTTTTAAACCAGATTCGCGAGGGAAAGACATTAAAGAAAGTGCCTGAAAACGAAAAGAGCGATAGGTCCGCTGTAAACTCTAAAGTACCTAGTCAAGGAAGCAAGGGCAGCATACATGATTCCTTGAACAAAGCCATAATGCAAAGAGGAAATAGTATTAATCCTGATGCTAGTGATGGTGACGACTGGAACTAAGACCACAAAGTTTAGTGCAAGAACCTCTAATACGAGACTGCATTACCCGGGCACAGTTATCGAGAGGTAATCAAAGACAGTTGAAATAAAAAGCAACGAACGCAACAAGCCCTGCTAGACTTGGCCT
>NZ_JAHHPM010000073.1 GCF_024606345.1 Endozoicomonas sp. YOMI1 | reverse complement strand
GAAGGGAGCATAGCCTTAGCTATGTGACCGGAGTTGTAACGCCGCAGAGTGACTGCTCACTTAGTCAGAAAATATGATTTCATTTGGTTAACTACTTATTACTAATACCGCTGTCATTATGCTAATAACAATCTTTGTATTATCCTCATGGTATTAGCTATGGGTTGGCGATCTGCCAGTTGTTTATGTTTGAAGATAAGTAGAACTTAAAGAGGTTTTGATCATGGATAGTACAATAAACTTTTCCGGCCCTGAGCACTTGGGCAATCAGGCAGCAGTTGAAAATATGGAGCCTGCGTCTGAAACAGAGAGTACCAACACTGATGGCCACCCCCATCGGGTCGGAGATAGACAAAATTTTTCCCCTGACGATACAGATCATGTGACACCCCTGTCCAGGCGGCATGTTACAGAATTACCTCCGAACAATTCGGCAAACCAGACTGCATCAGATTTGGTTCCTGCGGCAACTTCCCGGCAAGCAACAGCTCGCTCTTCCGGATGGACTCTCGAATTATTCCATGATTATTTGAGTTTTCACAATTGCCCTTATGGAAAAGATATCTTCGGAGATGATTTTTACTGGCAGGCGTTCCATCCATACTTTGAAATGTCCGATATTTTTTTTGATTAAAAGAAAAAAAGCTTTTTTGATAACATCTATAGCTATCTTAAAGATAACCCCTACCGTTTAGAAAGAAATGGTGCATTAAAAGAGCTAATCAGTGATTTTGACAGGAAAGGTGTTGGCCAACCATTTCATGAATATGTCTTAGAAGGCATCGACCTCAGAAGAACGCAACAACCTGCTATTGACATATCTTCCTTGTCAAACAGATCCATATATGAATGTCTGGATAATTTGGATGATTTTTACGAACGCTGCCTTGATGCGCTCTACCGGATCAATATAGCGGATCAGTTTTATGTAATTTCCAAGCGTCAAGAACAAGAAAGACGTGATCAATCCTTGATGGCTTGATGATACACTGCCGACCATGTTTGTCATGAATCTGCTGGTGTGAATCTTTATTCAACGCTATGATCCGGATTCAACAATAAAAAAGCTGGGGACTTCCCTGGCTTTTTTTGTCTGGACGACCGTATTTTTGTGAGTAGTAGCCATGAATGAGAAAGACCCGTTTGAAAGCCTTGCCTGTAACTGCGTAGAAGTTGGCACCATTATTAAAGAAGACGATACCGTGTTGACCATCGACCTCTCTGGCGTTAATGCTGAATCACAACTTGATACCCTGAAAGAAGAGGCGGCAAAAATCGGTTCCGGTAACTGTAAAATCTCTGCTGAAACCGTTGATGAACATGGCCAAACCGTGATTCACGCCATGTTTGAGTTTGACTGCACCGCTGAAAAGCTGATTTTTCAGATGAAGAACGCTTGATTCTCCAGCCAAAAAGATAGTTAACCGGGCGAATGGTATAAACTGTTCGCTGGCTATCTACCTCGCAATTCTTGCCGGGGGCGCTACTCTCGAACAGCCTCCCGGAAATAACGTTAACACTCATGCCCAGATCCCTATGTCCTCGATGCCAACGCCCGGAAACGCAGTGTTACTGTTCAGCGCTGAAAGAAGAAACCGCCTGCATGGATATTATTATTCTGCAGCACCCTCGAGAGTCCAGACACCCATTGAATACGGCACGCATTCTGGAGCTGGGTATCGGTAATTGCCAGGTATGGGTGGGTGAAGATTTTTCCGGTCATGCCGGATTCCTGAAAACACTGGCAGAAAAGGCCTGCTATCTGCTATTTCCCGGGGCTAATGCCCAAGCCAGCCAGGATATTCTGCGAACAGCGATGCCGGAAGTAATGATCATCCTGGATGGAACCTGGCGAAAAGCCAAAAAGATCTATTACCGCAACCCACAATTGCAACAACTCCCCAGCATTGAACTCACCGATCTTGCCATATCCGACTATCGCATTCGCAAAGCACCGGGAGAAGGTGCCTTATCAACGGTAGAAGCAGCGGTTACCCTGCTGCGTCAGGCCAGCCAGGATAGCCAAGCACATCAGCAGCTTCTGGACACATTCTGCCTTATGATTGACCAGCAAATCAACGCCATGGGGCAGGAGATTTTCAAGAAAAATTATCCACAGGGCAATGGCTGAACAACGACTTAGGATTTGTCACGGAATAACTTCATCATTTTACTCAGCCTGGGAAAAGGTCTCCGCCCGCTGCCCGCAAAAGCACAAGCGGTTCCTGCTTTTCGGGCAGCGGGCAGCGGGTGGCGGGAAGCGTCTGTAGAAATGCCGAAGTTATTTCAGGACAGTTCCTTACGCCACTTGATATTGCAACCGACACTGGGCTTTTGATCTTCACTGACTGGCTGCCCCTTTAGCAAAGCAGTCATGGCATTACGGAGATCTTCTCCAGTCACTGGTTTGCCGTTCCCGGGCCTTGAGTCATCAAACTGACCTCGATAAACGCACTTCAATTCACCATCAAAAAGAAAAAAGTCTGGCGTACATTCAGCTTTATAGGCTCTGGCCACTTGTTGAGTTTCATCATAAAGATACGGAAAGCCATAGAGCTTTTGGGCCATCAACTCAGGGCAGTCCCGGGGATAATCAGTCACATCATTGGCGCTGATCGCGACAATACCCAGATCCGTGCCATGAAACTCCTTACCCAATGCCACCAGCGCTTCTTCAATATGCACAACATAAGGACAATGGTTACAGATAAACATCACCAGAAGTCCTTTACTTCCCGCCACATCAGCCACGGTTTTTTCGATCCCGGAAAAAACATCCGGCAAACTGAAATCCGGAGCCTGAAAACCCAGTTCAACCATAGAAGAAGGTGTGAGAGCCATGATTTATCACCTCTGTTAGTTAACCATAGTGGTCCGAGACGTTTCTGTAATGCATCAAAATCATGGCATAAGCAATGCTCTGGCACCACAGGGCTGTTTACAGAGATCAAAACTCTGCTAACTTAGAATGACAATAATCAATAGTAAGCCTATGGGAAGATCATCCTCATTCAATCGACAGCAGGTGTTAAGTGATGCTCTTGAGCTTTTCTGGTCCAGGGGATTTTATGCCTGCTCATTGAAGCAACTGGAAGAGGCTACCGAAATGCATCCTGGCAGCCTTTATTATCATTTCCAGAATAAAGAGCAATTATTTCTCTGCATTCTTGATCATTACCTTGAATGGCAGCTGCAACCAAGAATTGATAAGTATCTGGCTTACAGTCCAACGCTATTGGATCTCCGACGCTTCTTTACTTCCGGTTATCGTCATGGTCAGGAAGCCAGCTATCGAAACTGTTGTTTCCTGGTGACCACCAGCAATGAGCTCCATCTACTGCCACCCGATGCATCAGAACTGGTGCAGAAAGGCATCCAGATGCTTCGAACAGGCTTTATTGGCTTTATTGAGAAATATACAGAACCGAAAAAAAACAGCAGTGCTAGTATTGATCATGAAGTCATTGCCAGCGAGCTTATGAACCTGTATCTGAGCATCCAGCTTATGGCCAAAGTATACTCAAATCAGCATGCCCTGGATAAACAGGTCAGGCAGAGTCTGGATAACCTCTTTGCTCCCCTCCCACCCCAGTAAAACCTGCCATGATGGATTCAGTGAACAACATTTTATTATCTACACTCTTCTCTGGCTTCAGGGTTTTGGTATCAGCCTGTGGGCAACGTTGATTTGGCCTCTATGCCACTTCCAGCTCCCGGGACAACAACACCAACGAAGAGACCGGGAGTTTGTCGAGTAAAGCAAAACACGCAGAATCCCTGTACCATGTTGAGCTATCAATCCAGACTTTCCAGCATCAAGTCATGACCATCAAACAGATTATTGTGCACAAACTGGACCTTGCCCATGGTTCAGAGCAGTTACAAGCCATTCCAGCTTCCCAGAGTCTGGTCTCCTCCCCCTCTCTGGAACTGGTACTGGATGACTTGCTGCAAACCTATAATAAAAAACCTGACAAGTGCTATGGCCAGTTTTCCGATCTGGCAGAGGACAGTTTTCCCGAATGCCTGAAGCAATATATGGATCAAAGTTCCGATGAGCAGGCATCAGGTTTTACCCAATTCACAACAGAAACACTGACCTGCCTTGGGAAAAACCTCAGTGAGGCCGGAGCCATCAATGGCGGCTACGTGATGTTCGCAGACTATCAACAGGGCCTGACCCGCTATCTGCTGCTTTGCATGCTCAGCAGCCAGCACAGTGTCACCATAACTGATGAGCTGACCATTCAAGACACTTCCTACCTGGACACCGCCCGTATGTCGCTGGCCTGTCGTATCAATATTACCGACTGGCAGAAGAACCCGGAAGCGGGGCGCTATTTATCGTTTCTCCGGCCAAAAGGAGGCAAACGTCTCAGCACCGTATTCCAGGAGGTTATTGGCTGCAGTGAAACCAGCAGCAGCAAAAAAGAAGCGGACACCCTTCTCAAGGCAGTCGAGGCTTATTGTCAGGAGGAGCCGGTAGAAGAGAACCGCACGATTGTGAAACGTCAGGTTTATGATTACTGCCAGAACAGACTGGACGAAGGGGAAAGTCTGTCAATGCAGGAGCTGACAGGCCACCTGAGCGAAGCTGGACCGGATGACTTTGCCCGCTTTGTGAACACCCGGGATTATGACATGAGTACCCCAATGTCCCCTGAACGCCGCAAGTTGACCCAGCTGGTACGCTATACCGGGCGAAGCAAGGGACTCAGCCTCTCTTTTGATGCCGAGCTGCTTGGCGGACAGATTCGCTACGATGAATCCAACGACCAACTGATCATCACCGGAGTTCCTGACCAACTCAAAGCACAACTGAAACAGAAGTAATACCAATTCCGCCTTCTGAATATGATAGCGAGCAAGTCATTTTGGACGGCTGGGCAAGGCGGAATGACGAGTAATGGCAGGGCTATTGCGAGGAATTCCAACGAAGATCCAGCTGTCCAAAATGGCTGCGCAGCTCAT
>NZ_JAHHPM010000072.1 GCF_024606345.1 Endozoicomonas sp. YOMI1 | reverse complement strand
CACGTACCGTTTTACGAGAGACTGGCGGGGAAGTTCCGCCGGTCTACTCACCAGGCGTCTGTGTATTTATATCAGAGCCTGGCTGCACCAGGAATCATGAGAGTTTTAATGGAGGGCTCTACAATTTACGGTGAGGTTCGGTATGCATTCCCACGGGTAACCGTGGAATGAGTCCAAAATCCCATCATTCATTTGCTCAAGTGGACAATTGTGGTTTTCACGCTTATCAGGAGTTTTCATGGCTAATCCTTTCCGATCACTACCATTCGCCTCGCAAACTGTTGTCGGCGGCGATGTCGATCCAGCGTCACTTTCGGCAGGTCAGGATGCCTCCTGCCCTCCATCTGCAACAGCGGCAACCTTCGATTCCAGACGCACGGCTATTGACTTATTGGAGCCTGATAAACTGAAGATGCGGGAGTATTCTGAGCTGGATATTTCAGAGGCAGAACCGGATATTTCAGACGCAGAAAAGGAGCTGCATGAACGGGCAATTACACCACTGATGAATCAGATTGTTCAGGTGATCACCAACACTCCCAGCCTCAAGGCGAAAGCCTCCATGGCCAGAGAGGTCGTGACACTCGCCCATTCAATAAATAAATGTGTGAAAAGCGAAATTAACAAGCATATCTCCTCGGCCTGGCCAGACCTGCGCACAGTATCCCGGATTGTCAGTCAGTGGCCAGAGTCCCTGAAGGAGTCGGCAGCCTATGTCCGCTATGGCTGGCCGGTTTTGACGGTGGGCATGCATGCCAGACAGATCTTGTGTGACTTCAAGTCTGCTACCGATGTCTGTCGTTTTTATCATTCTGATTACCCCCGTGCTCATCCGCGCATTCACCCTGATTTTCCCTGGCTCTTTGACCATTTCGATCCAAAGGACTGTGAGGATCTTTCACAAGAGGAATTTCAACGCTATTTCGGCGAGTTTCCCCGGGCAATTCAGGACCTGGTCAAAAATCCGCCTCCTGATTTTCTGCTACTCAAGCCAGGCGTATACCTGGATTATCCGGTCTTCTTCCGTCTGGTCAGGGATATCTGGCTTGACGCATTACCGACTGGTAATACCGGAGTCATTGACAGGGTCAGTCATTTGTTGGTGTCGTTTGCCAAGCAGCAACACAGCCACGCCTGGTATCGCTTGAATCCCTACTGGGAATTCCTGGACGACCGGCTAAGGAACACTCATTCACTGAACCATGACGATTTGTCAGTTATAGCGTTTGAGCTGGTGACGCATCCCTGGAAATGGCAGAAAAACTATCAAGTTATTTTCCGGCAGTTGCTCAGCTATGGTTTTTCAAGTCAGGAAAGCAGACTGATGAACCACTTTGACCAGTGGGCGGCGGATACCGATTCGCAACTGGAATTCAGTCGCTGGGCAGAGTCAGCGTTGATTCCGGAAATCGCCCTGACCCTGCACTTTCTGAGAGATATTGTGCAATATATCGATGAGCATAAGGATCAGTATGTCAGCAACATACCTTGTTTATCGACGAATATCGAAAGAGGAGATTACTTCGATATAGATACCGGGCAGCTGCTGTCGCCCATCATTGCAACGGATCTGAGGAATTCATCTCCCCTGAAGGAAACACGGGAGGTGCTCGCTGATTTTTTCAGCGGCAAAGCATCCTAGAAAAGCACTAATGAAGTTTTCGCTGAAGCTTTTCCGGTAAATACAAAGCAAGATATGCCCGTGCAGCTCTCCAGCCTTCCATGGCCATTGTCGGCGTGATATTGCCAAATTTCTGGTGAGACATGGCATACACTTTGTCGGCTATCTGCAGGGCTTTTATGGATAAGCCTATTCTGGTTGTCGCTATCGGTGGTAATGCACTGCTGCAGCGTGGCAAATTAATGAGCTGTGAAAATCAGCGCAAAAGTGTTGCTGCCACTGCCCAGTCACTGGCGAAGCTGAGCGAAAAATATCGTCTTGTTATTGTTCACGCTAATGGCCCACAGGTTGGCCTGCTGGCTTTGCAGAACCTGTCTTATCGTGACTGCCCGCCATACCCGATGGATGTTCTGGGTGCTGAAACCCAGGGTATGATTGGCTATCTATTGGAGCAGGGCATCCGCAAGGAACTGCCCCACGCGGAAGTGACCACGCTGGTTACCCAAGTTTTGGTTGATGCCAATGATCCTTCTATTGCTGATCCATCGAAGTTTATCGGTCCTGTGTATGACAGGGAAACCGCCGAAAAGATCGAACCGCTGAGCTGCAAGAAACATTAGAAAAATTTCATTTGATCATATCTCTTGAATGATTTCAGATAACGAGATATCACCTCTGGTTCGAAAGTCCGTAAAACACGGGCCATTAATTTTCCATTTTCAAGGGATTCAGCGATGTGCTCTGGTAATGGGTTGTCAGAATGAACTGACAGATGCTCAGGAAAGTAAGCCAGTGTGGCTTGATCATCCAAATATTGCAGAGCCTGATAGAGATGCCCTGTTTCCAAACCTCTCTCGGGTTGAACCAGTATTCTGGACAACTCATAAGCTGCAACACTGAGATCTTTTACTGATACGTGACCTTCTGGAGAAGTCTTTCTGCCAATGACATCCAGCTCATCTGGTGACAATCCCATGGTCATGCCAATCGCATGCCAGTTATGGCTTAATGGCAAACACCTCAAAAAATCCATAGTCAGCGGTTTTGAACCGGCAATCTCTGTGGATATGTCATCCTCCTGCCAATAGAGTGATTGGACTGCTGGTGGCTTTATGTCCATTAAATGATGAAACTCAGGATAAACCTTACTGCTTTTTTCGAAAAGATCCGATAATTCCTGGTCACGATTGCAGGATTTTGCAGCTGCCATCGAAACATACGCAATATGTCCCGCAGTGAGTTTGGGCAGGCAATGTTCTGCTTCACGGAGTAACATTGAAATATTTCTAAAGCAGGGTTCGTTTTTACCAACTCTATTGAGAATTTTCTGGTTTATGTGCAATGGTAACTCAAGAGCACGACTGAAGGATTCTTCATTTATTCCTATGGCTTCAAGATCATAGCCCAGACGAGCAATCCCGTAGTCCCATGTGCGTTGTTCAGATTTATCATAAGCCTCTGAATGCCCTTGCAGGGATTTAATCAACTGGTGCGCGGAACTTATGGCCAGAAGTTCAGGATTGCTCATTATTTTTACCAGCTCCCCGGTACTCATACTCCCCCCTTTAATATCCAGAATTTTCTTGAACAAAAGGATGGTTGACAGGCCCCGGTGCAGGGATTCTTGTTGCAAATCCTGCTCCTCCATTAGTTCCGGGTATCCAGCTGCAAACGCCAGGGTTGCGGTCGGGACAATGGAGAGATAGGGATCTTTACGGAATATCTGGCGCAACTTGAAAAAATCCAGTTCATGATTCAACGCAGCATCAGTATCAGAAGCTTGCACACTGTAGGGCCATTCAATGAGCTCCCCATTCTGATCCTCTGCAATAGCAGACTTTTCATTAAAGAACCGAAACGGATCAATGGCAATACCGAACTTTTCACAGTGCAGTTTAGCCAGATCGGATCTGGAGATACCCGCCAGCATCGTCAGAAGCGTTTCATGGGTGATCGTAAGTTTTTCCTGAATTAACCTGGTCCCCTGTTGCTGGGAGTACCAGGATAGGTAATCAAATTGTTGTTGGCCTTGACGTTCAAGTTCACTAATTTTTTTCTCAATATCCGCTATCGGTAATCCCAGATAAATGGCAAACAGGAGCTGCTTGTAAGGTTCCAGCTCGACGTTAATTTGTGGTAGCAATTGAGACCAGGACACCAGATTATCCAAGTGTGTTTCAGGCAATAGGGTACATTCAGTATCGGGCTTTACATTCCTTGCCAATATTGCGACATCGGTAACGGGTGATGCCGACTCCAGGGCCAAGGGTTTAGCTGCGGCAAGAGTGACAGGCTTTCCGTCAAACGTGAATTCAGAGATAGATTGCGCTAATGGTTGATGCCCCTGTGCGCTGCAGACGGAATTAACAAGTTGTGGAGGCAGTTGATTTCCCGTTGAATTAATCATCTTTTTTCAATCTCTAAAAAATGTGTAAGATTTGTTTGGCAATACCCCGGCCATCGACCAGTTATCGCCTGATGCAATCAGCAGGAACGAACCTTGGTGGGACCATTAAAGTTAATTGACCGAGATTGGTGATTGTGATTTTGGACAAAAAAACTGACAAAACGTTCATTTTTACAGCAGAAAAACCAAAAAAGTTCTACTGCATCAAAGAACTTCTTTCCTTCTGGGAGAAAATGTGAAACGAGATCAGTCCGGGCGGGATGGCTGTTTGGGTTCTACCAGTGCAGAAAAGCGCTAATACCCATGCAGCCCACAGCCTCCCATGCCTGCTTGGGAATGCATATCGGAGCCTGCAGGGTGTGGAACAACCTGTTCCTGCCCGGAATTATGAGAATTTGTTACTGTGTTCCACCCGGTTGACTGGTGTTCGCCCCAGGAGGCTTTTAGGTAGGACAAAAAAACAGGAATCCAAAAGCGCATTAGCAAACCGCTCACCAATGACTGCTCAATAAATGTTCATGCGTTTGCCGTGGCAAGAACCTTCTTATTACCTTATTGTCCAACAAAGTTTGGGGACACCGGCAATCATAAATCAGGCACGAATGGTTAAATGGACAAAATAACAAATGAAGCTAGCAATTATTACTCCTTTCCAAATCAAACAGTAACCCACTCTTTGATACATCAGGCGAGAGACAAAAGGAAAATTTCGGTTTTTCCCGATGAAGAGACAGTGCTTGAGCAGCCTGCAGTAAGGGGAGGAACATTGACAAAATTCCAGCAAGTCCCAACGCCTGACTTACAACAAAGGCCTGCAGCCTCCTGTGAAGTATCCCCTCGCTTTAAAAGCGATCACTCCCCCGTCATCTCAACTGATCAGGAAACGGCCCATCAGAGCCTGAGCACCGGTGAGTTTTATTTTGCCAATGCCCCATTAACCCAACAGCGAATTATTGATCACTTACGCCATGAACAGCCGGCAACCTATTGCATTCGCTCGCTGGATGATCTGGAAAAACACGGCCTGATGCAACAAACCTGGCTAGAGGACGGCCAGTTACATAAAGCAGAAGGTCGGCTATTTATTGATGAGCCGATGACCCTGGTTTTTGACCTGACCGCCATGACACCCGGTGATATCGCCAGTTTTAATGACCTTCTTCAGGTGGGGCCCAGGTGTAACGATAAACCATTGGGCGACCGGGTCCGGCGGGTATTTCTGGTCAACCACGGGATGCTGGACGGGAGCCGACCCGCTAACCCCGATCTCTGGCGCAGATTAGGGCAAATGCCGGAAAAGGTCGTATCAGAAGCCGACTATATTGCCGATTCGGTAACCGATGAAACCTTGCTGGCACAAAAAACCACGGAAGACATCCCGGACAATGCCCTTCTCATGACCACCGACTTTGCCACGACCGACAACTGGTACCACCAACTGTTTGGTGGTATCACCCTCAATGATCGGGGTCGGCTGGTTTTTTCTGACGGGGCCCTGGCCAACCTGAAAGAGAATACCCACCTGGTGTTTAGCAACGCACAATGGGAAGACACTGGCTTTCAGACAGCCCTGGCAACGGCCATACGGGTTGGCGGATTCACCGCAAACCGGCAATGGGTCAGACTGCCTGAGCAGATATCCCTGTCCGTAGCCCATATCTGTACAACCGGACTCAATGCCTGGAAAGATCAGACGATCAGCGACAGCACAGTTTTTTGCCCCCAAAGCCCATTTGTTGTGATTAACGGCAGCTCAATCGAGCGTCTCAAAGGCCATTTCATGATAGAGGGCACTGCCGTTGTGCAAACGGACATGCTCGCCAATCTGCTGCAAGGTTGCAGGCAACTGGTGCTGACTGGCGAGCTGGATGACAAACAGTGGTTATGGTTACTGTGCCAACTGGAGGCGTTACCGGAGAGTAAAAGACCACGGTTGTTTGCCAATTTGCCAACCGACCGGTTGCTCCCTGCAAGGGCTAGCCACTGGCCGACCACAGGAGCCTGCAACCAACACTGTGCCACTGTCACCTATGAGATCAACCCCGGGGATACCCTGGAATCCCTGCAACAGGTCAACCTCACCAGCCAGAACCGTTTCACCTTTTCCCTGACCAACAGTCCACTGTTGGATGCCCTGGTCAATGGGACGCCAATTACCCTTTATGGTCTGGAGCGCAACCCGGAATTGGCTGCCAACCTGGAAAGCCTGCTATTGCCTGCCCCTTACCTGTTTATTCATGGGCATAAGATGGATCTGCCAAAGGCACGGGTCACCTTCATGAAACCCCCGGGGCAGCAAACCACCGGCTCAGCATTGATCAACGCCCTACTCAGCGCTTCCGACAGCCAACAACCCGCACCGGAAAACCCGGTCTACTCCCTGCTGATGTCGCTGCCCCGATCCTGTCAAAGGAACTATCCGGACAGGCCGCCCTGGACCGGGGAGGATTTTCAGCGTCGGTTTGACCAACAGACCGAGGCAGAGCGCCTGCTGGATGGTAGCCCTGAGCTTCTGCCCTGCCATCAACGCCGTGCCTTGCATGTGCTGTTGGCCAAGGCGTATCGCGGCGATCCGGAGATTTACAGTTTCATCAAGGCCAAAATTGCCTGCTATTATCCTGATCAACCCGCCGACAACCGTGCCGACCGATCCGCCCTGGAGCGCTGGCTGACCCACCACCTTGCCCCGGAGCTGAAGGACATCAAGGCCGATTTCTGGGCGCTGGCCCGGCGCTGTCCGGCCACTGTACACCAAGATATCAAAAAACCGCGTGATATATGTCACGATGCAGTGAAGCAGCTGGCCACCTATATGGTCGCTGCCACCCCCCCGGCACAGCAGCGGTCCCTGGCACAGCGGCTGGGGGTCGATCTTCGGCTGGCCCGGCAAAAACGCTTGTTTGACGGGAACGTGCGTTCAACCTTAAAAGATACCCTGATCGCTCACCGGCCATCACTCAGAAAAGACACCATCATCAGCCAAACGGCCGGGACGCTGGAGAGCCAGATTGCCGCCATTCTGATGGGAGATCAGACCGGTCAACAGAAATCACAACAGATCCGGGAACTACTGGCCACGGCCTTTGTTAATGATCAGTTACCAGAGCAGTGTCAGGATCTGCCCGACGCCCTCCTTGCCCGGCAGCGCCATAACCGGTCCCGGCAGGAGCGGCGTCTGGTGCATTTGGCCCGGAGGGTTCAGGAGCATCCCGTGGTGTTCCTGCAGGGCGAGGCCGGAGTCGGCAAGACCTTTATGGCCAGAGCCATTGCTGCCAGAGCGGGTTATCCAGCCTGTCAGGTGCTTCAGCTTGGGCCCAACCACACCTCAGAAGCCCTGTTTGGTGGGCAACAGCTGGTCAGTTATCCAACCGGCAATGGGGCGGTGGATCACCGCACCGAATTTCGCGAAGGGCCACTGCTGCAGTGGGCATTATCGGACGACCCGCCCCTGTTGGTGCTCGATGAAGCCAACCTGGCACCAGAGGGTCTGCTTGCCCCCCTGGCCGGTTTAACCCGGCAGCCGCCGGTGCTCCATTATCAGGGCCGGGAGTACAGACTGACCGAGCAGCACCGGATTATTCTCACCGGTAATCCGGACCATTATTCGGGGCGACACCTGGATAACAGGTTAAAATCACGGATTCCCACCTTCTTCTATAACCCCTTGCCGAACACCGTGCTGGCCAACGCCATCATTCTGCCCAATTTACCGGAGGCTTGGCCTGATCACCTGAAACAACAGGCCTGTGATCGGCTATTAACCCTGTACAGCCAGTTCCGGGAACTGCTGCTGGGGGACCAGACCACACCCAGAGATATCACCGATGTGCTGGCCACCGTTCGCCAGATTCTTCGCCACTGTTCCGCTATCGGGGGTACGCCAGAGCAAGTCAACGCCCTGGTCAGGCGGGCATTTATGGACAGCCTGGCCGGTGCCATAACCAATGACGACCAGCAGCGGCTGAACACCCTCAACCTCTGGTACCAGGGCCAGTACCCGGAAGATCCGTCCCTTATGGCGGGGGTTGACCGAAGCTTTGCTGATTTCCTGCAACAACTGCAGGCCGCCAACCCCGATGGTGACTTCTCTGTGGCGCCTGTCCGGCAACTGGTCTACCGCTACTGGCAAAGTCTGGACAAAGATGACTCGGGGCGAACCGCCATTCTGGTGGAAGGACCGGCAGGCTGGGGCAAGGATTTTGTTCTGGGCAAAACCATCCGGCTCTGGCAACAACAGCAAGGGATGAGGCAACGGTCAGTACGCCCGTTTGTCCATATCAATGCCAACCCGAACCAGTGGACCACTCTGGCCGAGAGCGTTAAAGAGGCGATGAGCCGGGGGCAACTGATCGCCATCAGTGAGCTTAACCTGATTCCCAGCCATTATGTAGAAGGGTTGCTGAATAATGTGTTGACCGGCCATGCAGCTCCGGGATTCCGCCTGTTTGCCACCATCAATCCGGGCTATTTTGCCGGACGGGAAGCGCTGAGCAGGGCCCTGACGAGCCGCTGCACCCAAATCAGGCTGGCTGCCCTTGCCCCGGAAGAACTGGCAAGGCTGGTGCAGGGATTGCCCAACATACCTGACGGGTTGCCCCAATGGCTGGCGGGTCACTTCCACCAACTGGCCACCGCGCTGCATCAGCAGAATTGCCCGGTGCAACTGGCACTGGACGACCTGTTCAGCAGCGCCCGGCATCTGGCCAGTCAATCCCCTGAACAGTGGTATCACGCCTTGCAACAACACCTGTCACTGCCCTTTCGCGCGTTGCAGACACCGCTGCCGCCGCTGCAGCAGGATACTGCACGTCTGGAACGAATCAACCAGGAAGAACAACGGCGTCTGGCCTTTGAGGCCATGGCCAATAGCATTCCCGGACTGTTGACGCCCATCACGGTAAAATTCGGGCATGTATCCCGTTGTCGTGATCGGGAAATCACGGTGACAGCGGAAGCAACAGCTCAGGACGTCATGACAATTGTGCAGGCCATGCAGCAGGAAATCAGCCGCAGTAGCGGGTCAACGGTAAGCTCTGTTGACCTGCAAAAAACCGGGTATTTGGCTTACCCTTGTGAATTTGGCGATATTGTGGTTCCCCGGCACTACAAGATCACCAGGTACTACCCGGAATATCCTTACGATGCCGACCAATATCGTCTCTCTTTTCTGGAGACTCGTCTGGATGGAGGCGGCCGGTTGCGCAACTACCCTATCGACTGGACAAATGGAACGATAACATCTGTGGCAGGATGGCCTGATGATACCGTCTGGCGGACCGACCTTGGAACAAATGAACTGCCCGGCAACATTGCGCTAACCCTGAATAACCAGTGGCAGCCTCTGCCTGCCCTGACGCCCTCAGACCAGCTCCGGACACTGCGCTGCACCCCGGACATCCCCATTGAACTGGCCCGAAGCGAGCAGACAGGGCAACTGTTAATCAAAAGTAAGGCATCCGCAGAATCACCGGTAACGGTGGACTTTATCATTGCCCCCGGGCAAACCTATTTTACCCAACTGAGACCGGGCGACCGGTTGACATTACAAAAGGGATTGTGCAGTCAACGGCTTGCAGATCTCCTGGCAGAGCAGATTTTTTACCCCAAAACGAACACCTGCAAAGCCTATGCAGAGCTGCGTGACATCCATGGGATCAGGGATATCCCGCAACGACTCAGGGCGTTGATGGGTTGGCTGGATACATTTTCCGACAGCAACAATGTGACCGGAGAAGATCAACAGCTGTTGCTGAATATGCTCAGGGAGAAACAAGGGGTTTGTAGGCACAAGGCGATGATCTTCCAGATACTCTGCCACTATTGGGGTATTCCAGCCCGGCAAGTAAGGAATGCTTCGCACCGTTTTGTTGAGATCAGCCCCGATGGCGGCCACACCTGGCGACAATACCAACTGGGTGGTGGCGGACAGTTCACTAAAGATATCACAGAACCCGATTGGGGGGATTATCGTCAACCAAACTATTCTGAGCTGAAGCCACCCGCTACAAGGGGATATGCCTATTCCGACCAATTTATCGATTCACCTGAAAGCATCGTTGCATTACGGGACAAAATTGTCAGTTATCTTAAGCACCTTGCATGTCTTTTACCGTTGAACAATGACCCATTAGCTTTGACTCTGGTTATTAAGGATATGCACAAACTCAAAGATATCTACTCTGCATTCAACAGGGAACCTGTAGACTACCCTGACCGCCCTATCATCAAAGAGTTACCGCTTAATTGGGGGATACTGTTATCGCCACAAATGTTTTACCGATTTGGTGAAACCATAACAGATTGGGAAAGTATCATAAAAAAAAGCGCTTGGCGTATGGCAGATGCAAGGTTCAATTCGAAAGAGTATTTCATTGGAATGTATCTGAAGGAATTATGTGACCTTATATATACACAAGAGCCTGATGTGCACTATTTGAACTGGCTATGTGATCTTTACCGCTCAGTGCCTGAATTTCTGAAATATATGTTATTGGCCATCTTACAGACGTTCTCCGAGTCCAGTGACTCCTGCCAGTTAAAAGACCGGGTAAAATTAATGCTTATGTCTTATTCTCTAAGACCCAAAAAACTTAACATTTATCCGTTTGAAGAAGATGTTGGCCAGGTACGATTATCAAAGTGCTTGATAAACCTTATCAAAACGATGACCATGAGCCGCTCACTTTTGGAGCGACTATCGCAGCATCGTATCCATCAACAACTCCACCACCAGCCTGTGGGCAATAGCGTTATCATCCCTGAAAAACTTATGTCCGGAGAGGCTGCTTTCCTGAACGTATCAAAATCTACAAGCTACAAACCCATTATCTTCGATTGTACTTCTTTACCAAGCAAAGAGATAAACAACAAGATTGCAGGAACAATAAAATCCGGAATAAGGTCAGAAATTATCGAAATATCTGAGAGTGAAAAGCATGTAGTCTTAGACGAGATAATAAAAAAAATATTCTTTTATTGGCTGGCAGCACATCACATGAATGACACCACTTCTCCCATTTGGTTGACTTACTCTTATGATAGATATTCTGAGACAGTGCAGCCTTTCCGTGATGATCACCTTACGCTTGACGACTGCGAAGTTGATCCCATGGCCCCATTAAAATTACCCCCGGAACGTATAAAAGACTATTTTAACCAACCTTCCGCTGTCGTTCTTCAAAAGGATGATTTGCTTGTTCTTTTAGATGAGTTTCTTTCACTGATCGCAGTTTAGAAAACGGTGATGTTTCATTTAAGGGTTGGTAGGTCTACACTGTCGTATCCCTTGCAATGGGAGGCTTCGTTATGAAGTCCCAACAGTTTCAAGACATTCTTAATGCCGTACCATTATTAACCAACCAACAGCGAAATACTCTTCTCAACGTCCTATCAGAAAAAAATTTTCCTTCTGATATCGCCAAGACCATTGAGGAGAGCTTTGTTCGAGCCCCAAAATGCCCTCATTGTGGCTCGGAATCCCTTCAGCGATGGGGGGGTGAGAAATCAGCGCCAACGTTTTCCGTGCAAGGCTTGCCGAAAAACCCTGAACGCTTTTTCCAAAACACCCTTGGCCCGTTTAAGGCACTCTGAAGCTTGGCCAAAATATCTTGAGGGAATGACCCACTCTTTGACGCTTCGCCCGGCTGCCAAGCAATGCGGGATTTCGTTACAGACATCATTTCGCTGGCGACACCGCTTTTTGCAAGTTATTGAGCATGATCAGGCACCAGAGCTCAGCGGTATTACCGAATGGGATGAAACTTTTTTTCGTGAATCATTCAAAGGCCAGAAAAGAAACCTACCAAGACCACCCAGAAAACGAGGCAATGACAAGAAGACAGAGTGCCGACAAATACCGGTCATGATAGCCAGAGATTGAGGAAACAGACGGTTGATGGTGTATTGGAAAATGGCAGCGCACAAGAGCTGTGCCACCATTTAAAAGGTCGAATAAATATTGAAGCTGTCGTATGTTCTGATGCCAGTCTTGCACATGAGAAGCAGGAGCCAGAGCCGGGAAACAGGTCAAAAGCAACAAGAGTGCTCCGGGTATTGACTGAGTCACCATTGAAGCTTATCCCGACTTTGAGCAGCATTGGCCTTCGGTACGCCAAGCCTTATTGGACGGAACCTACCAGCCGTC
>NZ_JAHHPM010000071.1 GCF_024606345.1 Endozoicomonas sp. YOMI1 | reverse complement strand
TGCACAGGCCAAGTCTAGCAGGGCTTGTTGCGTTCGTTGCTTCTTATTTCAACTGTATCCTGAAAATGCAGGAGCAATTCTCCGAAAACACCTAAAGCGTCATCACCTTCAACAGGTCCAGCGCACTGATGACCCCCTTCAGTGAGCGATCCCTGGTGACCATAACCCGGTGAATACGCCCTTTAACCATCGCTTCAGCAACATGGATCAGCGGTGTATCCGGAGACACCTCAAACACCATCGGCGTCATAATATCATTGACCAGAACGGACTGATCCACCAGATCATGAAAAGAGCGCTGATCTTCCGGTGACAGTGTCTCATCCATCATGGTGCTGTAAAAATTATCATCCCGCCTGGCCAGATCAACCAGTCCACTGCCTGCCTGCCGGACAATATCAGAAAATGACACAACGCCAATCAACTGTCCGGCATTATTCACCACCGGCGCACCGGAAATTGCCTTATCGATCAAAAAACGCGCCAGCCGATCCACTGACCAGTCAGAGGGAACAGTAATCACCTTCTGACACATGATTTGTTCAGCCGTCACGCTGACCAGGGGGTTGTCATTATTCATATCCCTTACTCCCGGAAGAAACACCGTCGGGACCAGTATGACCTATTGCGGCAAACCACTATCTTGACCTAAGTCAACATTCAGGGTGAACAGAGAGTAACCGCCATTGTGCCATCACCCCCGTTTGAGCTGAAGCAGCTTATGGGAATGCCATTGCCCATCCCACAGGCTCCTGACCTGTTTAAACCCGGCGTCTTTTGACCATTGCCGAAAAGTCTGCACCTCCTCAGGAAAGTCACAGCCGGTAATGTGAGCACTCAATGCCTCCAACTCCTGGACTGACATGGCTGTCCAGTTGGAATGCATATAAGCCAGATAATTTGCAAGGTAACGCTTCCTGGATTCACCAGGCTGTAAAAATACATCGTAGATGAACATCACCCCATGCTCACGAAGGCAGCGATAAGCCATCTGGAGGCACCGTTTTTTATCATCAAACGACAAGTGATGCATACAAAACCCAGCGAGAATAACATCAAACTGACCATCAGACGACGATAAAAAATCCATCATATCCTGACAGTAAAGCTGAAAAGCAACATCTCTGCCGTTAAAACGCTCAGTCAGAACCTCAAGAGCCGCAGCAGAACTATCAACACCCCGATAAGCATTAACCGTCAGCTCCGGTAGCAGCTGGAAAAACACCTCTGCATCGCCACAGCCCAGATCAAGAATATCCAACCCTTGCGGCAGCGGCTCTATCTGCCTAAGGATATTGTCAGCGATACTGTTATGCCCCATGTAGCCTTGGTTAACAACCGTTCGATAGGTACGCCACTGCTGGAAGAAATTGTCCATACTGTTAGTCTTTTTAGAGCGGTTAATCAACCAAGCATAGACGGTCACACAGAAGTTACGCCCCATTCAATAAGCGTTACAATCAGGCCAGACTAATAAAGATCTGGCATGGAGTGAATGTTTGCATGAAAATCAAACACTATTAGTCATCCACCACTGACAGAGATGGCACTGCCGGGGCCTGCTGATGACGTAACCACAGTTTTGCCGTCATATGCCTGGCCATATCCCGATAAATCATGGCAATCTGGGATTCTGGTTCAGAAACAACCGTAGGCGCCCCCTGGTCTGCCTGTTCACGAATCATCATAGAGAGGGGCAAGGAGCCCAAAAGGTCGATTTCAAACTGCTCAGCGATACGGCTACCCCCACCTTCGCCAAACAAGTGCTCGGTATGGCCACAGTTTGAGCAGATATGAACCGCCATATTTTCCACCACGCCCAGCACAGGCACACCGACCTTGCGGAACATCTCTACACCTTTCCTGGCATCAATGAGCGCCAGGTCCTGGGGAGTCGTCACCACAACACTGCCGGAAACCGGAATTTTCTGAGCCAGGGTTAATTGAATGTCACCGGTGCCCGGAGGCAGGTCAATCACCAGATAATCCAGGTCATGCCACATCGTCTGGGTTAACAACTGAATCAGAGCACCACTGACCATGGGACCACGCCATACCACGGGGGTATCTTCGGTAACCAGAAACGCCATGGACATCACCTGAATACCATGGGCTTCAATGGGCATGAAATATTTCTCATTCTTCACATCCGGCCGGGTACCATCCGCAATACCAAACATCTGCCCCATACTCGGGCCATAGATATCGGCATCCAGAATACCCACCCGCGCCCCTTCTGCCGCCAGCGCCAATGTCAGGTTCGCTGCGGTGGTGGATTTACCCACTCCACCTTTACCGGAAGCCACGGCAATAATGTTCTTCACACCGGCCATGGTTTCCAGCTCACCCTGAACCGGTGCCGGATCAACTTGCCAGTTGACCGAAACATCCACAGACTCAACGCCATCAACATCGTCGATTTTACTGGCCAGCATCTGAGCCACCCCATCACACAGACCTTTGGCCGGGTAACCCAGCACCAGTGAAGCGCTGACGTTGCCATTGTCAATGCTCAGGGATTCAAGACAGCCAGCATCCAGCAAATTGTTTTTCAGATAAGGGTCCTGATAGCTGCGGATAGCCGCTTCAATATCGGCTCGGCTCGAATTCATGGCCACACTCCAGTCGGCGGGAAAATAATATTCGTTTTAATGAGGGTCAAGGAGACAAATTCAAGAGGAAACCGTTACTGGCAAATCAGAACCGTACCATTCAGTACAATACTCCAAGTGCTGTCACACTCAAATGATCGTTGATGGGAGACTCACTCAATGATTCAGTGTCAGCCCTGATCAAACACCTTCTTTAACCGATACCGGGCTGATGCCCCATTATCCGGATCAATACCCTGGGAAATCATGGTTTCCCGCTGATGCTGTTGCGCAGCCTGTTCTGCCAGACGGGTTACTTCTTTGCTGCGATTATCCTCAATCCCTTTCAAGATACTCGCCTCCAGATCTTCACCTTCCAGCACCCGGTTACAGAGTATTTCATAGTTCCGCTCAAATACCGGAAAAGCGATCCGCTGCTCCTCACTGCGCAGCATCATCCAACCCGTTTCACGGGCGGCAAGATAAACCGCAATATGCGACCATGGATAGTCTCTGCTCTGTTGGGGTGCATAACAGGCCTCATAATAAGCCTGCAGAGGTTCTTTCAACCCAACTTCATCATATCGCAGCTTGCACAGCTCACGGATATCACTGAGATCGGGAAAAAATTTAGCCGTATCAAGCGCCTTTTTTGCCGCCATTAAAATACGACGGGGACTGAATTCCTGCAGAGAGTTCTTCCAGACCCGCTTGGCACGGATGATATCCTCATGGGTCTGGAAAGCCCGCTTGAACTTCAGGGGATAAGCATCTTCCAGCAGCGTGAAAACTGCATTTATGGCATCAACATGATCGGCCCCGGAACGGGCCTGTTGCGTACCAGAGCCCGAAGCAGCCTGATCACTCGTCGCCGTCTTCGAACTGGAAGCCGTCGTCCCAGCTCCGGTCTGTAAGTTTTTCAGCTGTTGATCGATGAGATCTCTGCCCTGTTTCACTTTGATTCCGCTTCCACTGGTAAATAACGTGGGATTTGAACTTGTTCTGCCAGGCTTTTCGTGGCTCACCCGTCTCATGCCAGTACAGCTTGAAATCAATCAGCTGGGTAGCAATAAAGTCCAGAGGTATGCCCTGATGGGCCTGAAGAAACTCCAGAATTTCCCGGGATGGTGCAAAATCTTCCGGCAAAGGCTGAACCCGGGCACCCTCACGAATCACAGGCTGAGCTTGACCAAACACAGGATGCTCTTCCTGCTTTTGGGTATCCGGCTCAATTTCCCAGGGTAATGCGCCCGCATTGCGCTGGCGAATATAATCTTTGTTCTCGTCAGTCATGTAATCAACAATACCTGCCTTCCCGATTCTGGTCTAGCTTGATCAATGATATCACCCTGCTTTCCATACGGCTTCGTCAACACAGAAAAAGCAACACGCTCAGAAAGCCACACAGGAATAATCGTCGTCAGCCCGGACAGGGAAGTTTGCTGCTGAAGCCATTACATGGCAATGAGTAAAGGACACAAAAACCAGCAGCCTCTCCTCATGACCAATTGTGGCGCACTCCAACCAGAGTACTTATGAGGCCCACGGGTCTCCTGATTAATGTAAGCAGGTGCCTTGCTGACATTATTCTATCAACGATTTCCTCGAAACATAATTAAAAAATTCATTATTTAAAACCATCTTTTACGGCCATAGATCACTAATATAATCATCAGTTTCAAGAATTAGCGCCCTGATTTCAAAAGAATTAAAAATACGAATAACTACTTAGCGATAAATGATCAACTGAACGCGATGCTCGGGTTTGAAACAGGCATAA
>NZ_JAHHPM010000070.1 GCF_024606345.1 Endozoicomonas sp. YOMI1 | reverse complement strand
AAGAGCAAACAGATAAACCAAAAAAGAGAAAAAGGAAGAGAAAAAAGCCAGTAAACGCTGGTCTTTCATCATGAATTAAAAACACATCTGCATAAAGAGGAATTTGTAGTAGGTGTGATGGAAATGATAGCCGCTGATATTGAGCGAGTTGAAGTCCTTAAAGAGCATCTATCTTCTGCGGTAACAAATGTCAGTTAACCAATATTTTTTGATTCATTGATAGAATATATAATCCTTTGCCCCGGCTCTGTCTGTCGTGGGTTTCTATCCTGTGAGCAACAATGAGAACAAATCTTTCAGCTTTTGCCCGCTATCGGGGCGAACTTGGTGAATTACTGTATCTGGCCGGGCCTATTATGGTGGCCCAACTGGCAACCACCGGTATGTCATTTGTCGACACCAGTATGGCCGGGCAATATTCAGCCCTGGATCTGTCTGCCATTGCCCTTGGCTCCAGTATCTGGGTGCCGGTCTACCTGTTAATCCGCGGTATATTAATGGCCATTACGCCCACGGTTGCCCATCTGTACGGTGCATGGCAAACCGGAGAGATTGGTGCTCAGGTGCGTCAGGGATTATGGATTGCCCTGCTGATGAGTCTGTTGGCCCTGGGTTTTATTTACCAATCTGATGTCGTATTACAATGGTTGCAGGTTGGGCCTGAGATGGCCGCTAAAACGCTGGAGTATATGCAAGCACTTGCCTGGGGCATTCCGGCGATTTGTCTGTTCCAGGCGCTTGCCTGCTACTGCGAAGGAATAGGTAAAACCATGCCCGGCATGGTGACCAGTTTCATTGCCCTGGCCCTGAATATTCCCCTGAACTATGTACTGATTTATGGCAAGTTCGGGTTCCCGGAGCTTGGTGGTGTTGGCTGTGGTTATGCGACAGCTGTTTGCTTTTGGGCCATGTGCCTGATGATGGCGGCTTACACTATGCTGGGTCAGCAGCATCGCAAAATTGGCTTGTTTGACCATTGGGACTTACCCAGTCTGAGCATTATTTCCAGTCAGCTAACGCTGGGTGTACCTATTGGCCTGGCGATTTTCTTTGAAGCCAGTATCTTCTCGGTGGTGGCTCTGCTGATTGGGAAATTAGGGGCGATCGTGGTGGCAGGGCATCAGATTGCCCTTAATTTTTCTTCACTGATCTTTATGGTGCCGATGAGCCTGTCGATGGGGCTTACCATTCGTGTCGGGCAGTCACTGGGTGCCGGTAAAACCGCGCAGGCCGCCTACTCCAGCTATGCGGGTATTGTGACGACGCTGGTCAGTGCCACCGTCAGTGCTGCCGTCATGTTGTTCCTGCCAGGTATGGTGACTTCGATCTATACACAGAACTCTGAGGTGGCCACTCTGGCTGCTCAGCTGCTGGTTTATGCGGCACTGTTCCAATACGCCGATGGTATTCAGGTTGCGGCTAATGGTGCTCTTCGTGGCTATAAAGATACCCGGGTACCCATGGCAATGGTTCTGTTTGCCTGCTGGGGAGTGGCGTTACCCCTGGGCTATATTCTCGGGCTGACCGACTGGATTGTGGCACCAATGGGGCCTCATGGCTTATGGATTGGCCTGGTGACTGCTTTGACCATGGGGGCCGTCCTTTTGACCTTGCGTCTGCGAGTCATTATTCGTCGGCATCGGAGGTCGGTTTCTGGCGCCGTGCTGGGGCCCGTGGCCTGACGATCTGGTGTCTATTGTGAGCGAGTGCTAAGGCTCTTGTGAGGATTTTTATCAAGAGGTTTTCTAATGAATATCGCAAAACCCCCCCCCATTATTTCAGGTGAGTTGTCCATTATGCGGAAAAGTAGGAGGTAGTGATATTGCCATGTGCTTACCCGGAGCCGTCGCTGGTGCCTATTATTTTGGTATGGCTGGATGTTTTTATGGAGCAATAAAAAGTATATATACCGGTGCAGCAATTGGAACTGTAAAAGCTGCAGGTGGAGCCAGCGCATTAGCTGAAAGAAGTATCACGCCTTGTGTTACTAATGCTATCTATACCGGATTTGAATGTGCTAAAACCGGATTTCAAGAAGGTGCTATTGCTGGTACAACCATCGGTTTCTGCAGTATTCACTATCCAAGTTTAACTGGACAAAGCCTTCCGGATGTTAAAATGGAAATTTCACTAATCCCCAAAGTACAGATTATTGACCTATGAGGCTGCCCGAGAATAGCCTCTTGGTTATTTTATCTTTAATTATTGCGTAGCAGCTAATGCCTGCATACAATGCAGCACTTTCTTGGCTCTGTTCAGGAAATTCCTATCTGGCCTGAGGGGAGTATAAATCGTCGCTGTGCGAGTGAACTCATGAGTAAAACGAAAGTACTGACAGGTATTACGACCACTGGAACACCACACCTGGGTAACTACGTAGGGGCTATCAAGCCTGCAATTGAGGAAAGCTGGCGTGACGATATTGCTTCATACTACTTTCTGGCGGACTATCATGCCCTGATCAAAGGTCGTGACCCCAAGCGAATTCACCAGTCTACTCTGGAAATTGCCGCTACCTGGCTGGCACTGGGTCTGGATACGGATCGTGTCACCTTTTACCGTCAGTCAGATATTCCTGAAATTGCCGAGTTGAACTGGATTCTTGGCTGTATGACGGCCAAAGGTCTGATGAACCGTGCCCATGCTTATAAGGCAGCGGTTCAGGCTAACGAAGAAGCCGGTGAGCAGGATCCGGACAAGGGTGTGACCATGGGGCTGTTTTGCTATCCGGTGCTGATGGCGGCGGATATTCTTATGTTCAATGCCCATAAAGTGCCGGTGGGTCGTGATCAGGTCCAGCATATTGAGATGGCCCGGGATATTGCCGGACGTATCAATCATCATTATCAGACCCGGTTCGTTTTGCCTGAAGCGGTGGTGGGTGAAACCACGGCAGTGCTGAATGGTCTTGATGGTCGTAAAATGAGCAAAAGCTACGATAATACCATCCCGCTTTTTGTCCCTGAAAAGAAACTGCTGAAGCTGGTTCGCAAGATCAAAACCAACTCACTGGAGCCGGGTGAGCCGAAAGATCCGGATACCTGTACGCTTTTCCAGATCTACTCGGCATTTGCCGATGCCACTCAGATTGAGGTAAAACGTCAGCAATATGCCGATGGTGCTGGCTGGGGAGATCTGAAAAATGAGCTGTTTGAGTTTCTGAATACTCACTTGCAAGCTCCCCGTGAACGTTATAATGCGCTGATTGAAGATCCTGCATTTATCGAAAAACAGCTGCTAAAGGGGGCTGAAAAGGCCCGGGTCGAAGCCGCTCCGTGCCTGGCGTCTATTCGTCAAGCCGTAGGCCTTAAGCCGCTTGTATAATATTCTGCAGTCGTCTTAACGTTTGGCTTTCCTTTGGGAAAGCCATTCTTAATAATAAAAGCAATAATGACATGCACCTTCTCCACTGGAAATCCCATGAACACATCAACGTTATTTGCCGTTGTACTCAGTGCATTCTTGTTGTCGGCCTGCAGCCATCTGGACGGTCTTCTGAAAGACAAGATTCAGCAAAAGATAGAGTTTGATTTGACGCGCCTGGATGCCGATGGTCTTTATGGGCCAGCGGATGGCAAACGATCCCTGAGTTATGAGTTTTGTATACCTGCCCATGTGAATACAGTACGACAGGTGATGTCTATTGATCCAACCGCGATTGTCTACAAAGAATCCCCCGGACGTTTACAGTGTGGTCAGGAGCAGTATCTGGTGGTGGGTGATACTTACCAGGCCAATTACCTGGTGACCCTGAAAAAACTGGTTGAACTGACGTATGTTACCCGGATTCATCAGGCATTTTTTGAGTAAAGCATAACCACAGAATCAACCAGCGTTAAGTAGTTAACCAAATGAACACAAACTGATATTATTTAGAGGCTTGCAAATCATCAAGCATGAAAGCATTGTCATCCTTTTGTTCACCATCACTGTCTTGTTTTTTATCACCATAATACAGGTAATCATGTAAATCTCTAAAATCATGGCTGATATTTCTCAAAAAAGTTTTGGAATTATCTTCAATAGATGAGTGTCCAGTACATTTGATTTGACGATAGGCAATAGCACTTTTTGCCAGGCAGCCAGCTCCTAATAAAATGCCAGGAACAGCCACTAATGCTGGTATCAAAATCGCCACTGAAGTAATAACAAATGTGCCAGCCAATACCCCAACCCCTCCCATGATTTTACCAGGAATTCGGCCAACATTAGCACCACGGCGAAAAGCCTTGATTATGTATTCCGACAGGGGCTTTGTTGATTTCTGGCATAGACCCAGCTTTGATCCTGCCGCCCTTGCCAGCTTGACAGTGCCACCTCTCAAGGTACCGACAACAGCACCACCGCTGGCACAGACCATTTCAGTAGCTAGACTATAGCTATGATACAAAACGTAGGGAATGCCTATGAGCACCTCACATACATTTCGGCCAAAGCATTTTGCAGCTCTGCTCAATGCATTACCTGTTGAATTACAAGAGTTTATTGTTTGATCAGGACTGTTAGGACCAGCAGCTACAGTATTCATATAAACCTACCTCCATGAGCTTTTATCCTTAATATGATTAACAGTTAACAATTTGCTTTCGAATAAATCACTAACAGGTTGGTTAGATTGCAGAGAAGGTAAGCTTTCAGGCTGAGATTTTCACAGGTGCTGATATGAGTAAGCAGATTCTCGTGCTAGGCAGTATTAATGTTGACCATGTCCTGAGGGTTGATTGTTTTCCCAAGGCAGGCCAAACCATTGCCGCTTCATCTTATAACATTATGGCTGGGGGCAAAGGTGCTAATCAGGCGGTAGCCTGTGCCCGCCTTGGCGGCAATACATTCATGATGGCGGCTATTGGACAGGACGATCCGGGGCGGGAAATAGTACAGCAACTGAGTGATGAAGGTATCGATACATCGGCAATTACCGAAATAGTGGATACGGAAACAGGGGTTGCCCTGATGTTCGTTAATGCCAAAGGCGAAAATATGATTGGCATCTCTGCAGGCGCTAATGGCTGCCTGACCGAAGAGCATATTGAGCAGAAACATAGTTTGATCGCTGGTGCGGATTATCTGCTCTTGCAGCAGGAGGTTCCTGAATCTGTCATTCTTCAGGCTGCTCATATTGCCCGGGAAAACCATACTAAAGTTGTCTTGAATCCCGCACCTGCCACAATGTTTTCCGGGGATTATTTACAGGCTGTGGATTTGATTACTCCCAATCAAACGGAAGCAGACATTCTTACTGGTATTAAAGTTTTCGATGAAAAGTCGGCAACCCAGGCAGCCGCCCTATTGCATCAAAAGGGTATTACTGATGTTGCGATCACCATGGGGCAGGATGGAGCCTTTGCATCATCAATGACTCCAGGCCATCCTGAAGGGCTGATGGTTCCGGGGTTTCCTGTTAAGGCGATTGATACAACCGCTGCCGGTGATACATTTAGCGGCGCATTGTTGGTAGCCCTGGCGGAAGGGAAATCTCTGGAGGAAGCTGCCTTTTTTGCCAATGCCAGTGCGGGTCTTTGTGTAATGAGTGCTGGTTCTCAGTCGTCTATTCCCTACCGTTTTCAGGTTGAGGAATTTATTCAGTGCGATCAGGAAATTGCAGATGCTGCTGCAATCCCGGATACCTCATGATTCTGGTATTTCTATGATTTAAAAGGCGAATACGGATAGTCTGGGATACCCTCGTTGATTAAAGACGATTCCATTTGGCCAACTACTTAAACTTTTAAAGCGCTTATCTGGTTTTAAAGCATCCAGCTTTTTGCTTGGCTGGAAGAAGGTACAGTATGCAAAATCAGCTCGACCAATTAAAAAATATGACCAAGGTTGTGGCCGATACCGGTGATATCGAAGCTATCCGTCGATATCAGCCGGTTGATGCGACGACCAATCCTTCACTGATTTTAAAAGCTGCTCAGCTACCGGCGTATAAAAAGCTGGTTGATGAAGCCATTGCCTTCGGGCGCAACCATTCTACAGAAAAAACGGCAAGTGCCCGTTATGCCTGCGACTGGTTGACGGTCGGCATTGGCAAAGAGATCCAGCAGGTAGTGCCGGGCTTTGTGTCAACGGAAGTGGATGCACGACTGTCATTTAATACTGACGCGACGATTCAAAAGGCCAGACAGCTGATTGATCTCTATAAAGAGCAGGGCGCTGATAGTGAGCGAGTGCTGATCAAAATAGCGTCTACCTGGGAAGGTATCAGAGCGGCTGAGGTTCTGGAAAAACAAGGTGTTCGTTGTAATCTGACTTTGCTGTTCAGTTTTGCCCAGGCTCAAGCCTGTGCCGAAGCCGGTGCTTATTTGATCTCACCTTTTGTTGGCCGGATTCTCGACTGGTACAAAAAAGCTGAAGGCCGAGACTTTGTTGCTGCAGAAGATCCCGGCGTTCAGTCTGTCACCCGTATCTACAACTACTATAAGCAGTATGACTACAAAACCGTAGTGATGGGAGCCAGCTTCCGAAATACCGGTGAGATTACTGAGTTAGCCGGTTGTGATTGCCTGACTATTGGTCCTGATCTTCTGGATCAGCTGGAATCGTCTGAGCAAAGGCTTGAACAAAAATTGTTTGCCGACTCACCAGACTGTAGTGATGAAAAAGTGGTTCTGGATGAGGCTGCATTTCGCTGGGCGATGAATGACGATGCCATGGCAACGGAAAAGCTGGCGGAAGGCATCAGAAAATTTGCTGCAGATCAGATTAAGCTGGAAAAACAGTTGCTTGATGCACTTCGGGAGGATGTTGTAAAAGCCAAATGAATTACTTTGTGTCTCTGTGCCTTTGTGGTTCCTTCTTATTGATTATATTTTTTTGGTTGCCATGGTAATGCGGGATATACAGGTGGGCCTGCCCTGGTCATCCTCAATGTTGATTTCCCACACCTGGGTACTGCGGCCGATATGAATGGGCCGGGTTGTGCCGGTCACTTTTCCGGACGTGGCTGATCGAAGATGATTGGCGTTAATTTCCAGACCAACACAGTAGGCTCCGTCCTCACAGCATAGGTTGGCGGCAATGCTGCCCAGTGTTTCAGCGAGAACCACCGAGGCACCACCGTGAAGCAGTCCCATGGGCTGGATGGTTCTGCGGTCAACCGGCATGGTGCCACGCAGAAAGTCTTCTCCTACTTCGGTAATCTCAATACCCAAATGGTCACACATGTTCTCCTTGAATACCGCTGTTTCAGGATTGTAAGGCCTTTTCCAGATAGACATCTTTTTTCCTTTTTTTTCCTTTTTTTTCTTTAATTAATTGTCAGATCCGGTTTCGCAAGCCGAGCTGATCCGGATGAGGAGTCAGGTAGGTTTGTCGTTGAATATATACACTACCATGATTGTCTATGAAATGTCGCAGCATGGTCATGGGGGCAATAA
Organism: Endozoicomonas sp. YOMI1; assembly: GCF_024606345.1. Lineage (GTDB taxonomy): Bacteria > Pseudomonadota > Gammaproteobacteria > Pseudomonadales > Endozoicomonadaceae > Endozoicomonas. The sequence continues at coordinate 9,123 of NZ_JAHHPM010000070.1, read as the reverse complement.
GCGGTATTATTTCCTGACGGTACTCTTCAATTAACGTCAGAAGTTGCTTGCGCTCTTTGCCATCGACGCTTTTTTTCACATATCCGAGAATATGCATCATGGCATTGGTGTGAGATTTTCGGTTGGCCCGTCGTTTAAGGGCGCTCATAAAGCTGAGTAGATATTCTCCCAGCAATTCCTCCAGAGGCGCCTTGCTGCCTTTAGCCACGATTTGACCCAGCAACTCATATCCCTGGGGATAATGGGCCATGATCATGTACTTGTGAGTAGCGTGAAAGTCGACCAGGGCGGCATAAGATGGCTCTGCCATCACTGTTTTTTGCCAACGATCATAGGCATAAACCCGGGTGAAAAAATTTTCACAGAGTATTGGGTCGTGAAGTCTGCCTTCTTCTTCTACTGGCAGCAGCGGATTGCTCTCCATAAATGCCCTGGCATAGGCTCCGGGTGCACTTTCACCCAGTGGGTGGCCATTTTCATGGTACACCTTAACCCTTGCCATGCCGCAGCTGGGGGACTTCTGCATCAGAATATAGCCGCAAATGTGTGAAAGCTGGTCAGACATGTCATGGCCATACTGTTGCAAAGCATCCGTTACATCCAAACTGGAATTTTCAGTGCCGACTACCCGGATTTGCAACTGTTTATCGGGAGCAGACGATGAATTTTGCCCGGTTGTTTGTGATGTTTCAGCCAGTTGACCTACCAATCGGATGGGCTCTCTGGGGGTTCCCAGCCCAATAGCCATCTCAGGACAGACTGGCTCAAAGTAGAAGAATTTATCCAGCGTGTTGACACAAAAAGACGAGCGTTTGTGGCCCCCGTTATAGCGCACTTTATGGCCTAAAAGGCAGGAGCTGATTCCCAGTGTGATCTGTTTTTCAGGCTCAGGTATGGAAACGATAGCCACTTGTTATTCTCCACTTTACATTCGAAATACATGCCCTGGTTAATATCGCCAGTTACCAGCAGTTCCTTTGCCTGTCAGCCGTTGAAAACAGGTACAACTCTACATCCTCTACATCGCCTCCAAGGCAAGAGTGACATGTTTATTAGCCCTGTTTATCATCTAATTGTTTGTACGGTAGGACTTTTTTAATGGATTTGCTTGAAGATTTCATGTATTCAAAATACATGAATCCAATAGTCAGTTTTCCGGTATATGGCACAGATTTTGATCACATAAAACGACACTATTATTACAGCCATACCCGGATTAATCCGACCCGGGTCATTCCGAAAGGTCCTGGCCCGGACTTGAATAGCGATCAGCACCGGGATATTAACGGCATTGGAATACCTGCTTTGAGGAGTGCATAGTCTACTTCCGATAGCGGAGTCATGATGTCCGGGTTTATCCATTCATTTCTGGTTTATTGGCTCAGGGAACTTTTGACAGCCTGCGCACACTAATATAGGTAAAAGAACTTGTGCAGCCTTTGAAATCATCATCTTGCTCGTGCAAAGGTTGCAATTAAGGATCTCTTCGCTTTTGCTTGATCATCAGGTGGTCTGAGTTCAGGTTTTGCCTGTTGATCTATTGGCGTTCTCTGGTCTTATGATGGCAATAGCTTTTTTTGATATTTGTATCAGTAAATCAGTTAGTTGTATTCATCAGGCTATCTATTAGTGAGAACTTTCAGATCTTCTAACTGTCCAATTGGCGGAGCAATCATTTTGTTGGAGCAAAGTTTTTGGAGACTGTTTTACCGTGCTGATTGTTACTGATACGCCCCGTCTGATACTTCGTACCTGGCAGTTACAGGATGTCGATGCGTACTCTGCTTTACTGGGTGAAACGCTACCCCACTCTTCAGATGTCATGGCGACAGAGCCTGGAAGCCTTGCTGAAACCGAGCTGTGGCGCTACCAGGCGGAACTTGATAAATGGGGGTGGTCTCGCTGGGCGGTGGTATTCAAAGAGAATAACCAGCTGATTGGCTATTGTGGCTTTTCCCCCTATGGCAAGCATATTGAGATGAGCTGGCGTTTTTTACCCGCTTACCGCGGACAGGGGTTGGTACTTGAAGCGGTTGAGGCAGTGACTCAGTTTGGTTTTAACCAGCTGGGCATGGAAGAGATTATTTCTTACACAACTCCCAGTAATGAATTTGCCCAGGGGGTCATGCAGCAACTGGGTATGACGCTTGATCGTTTTGAAGGGTGGAGTACCTGTACGGTTGCCCGTTATCGCATACAGTCACCGATATGAATCATGCGCTGAAAATATTTCGCAGCCGCAGTACAATCACTACGCCATTTCATTCTTTTTACTTTATTCCTTTATGTACTGTCTTTTTTTGAACTCATGAGCAATAGCCGCATTGACACCCTGAGTAGTTGCTGAGGCTTTCTGAAACCATGCAAACAACTGCCGGACGCAGGATGGCAAATCGGAATTCTGATTATCTCAGGGAATATATGAGCAAATTACTTAAAGAGCTGGAGGGGAATTATTCCTGAAAAGGTATCCGGTACTACTTTTTCAGGGAGAGCACCTTTATAATCTTCCCATCTTGTCGGAGTGCGAAAGTAGTTAACCAATAACAATAGATAATGGATATTCATGGCCGGTAACTTTCAACTTCAGGGTATTCAAATGCGAGCTCCAATTGCTGACAGTCAGTCACTTCTGGCGGAAGCCTGTCGTCCATTTCCTGCTTCACGGAAAATTTACCTTCCTGGCAGCCTCCATGATATTCGTGTGGGCCTGCGGGAAATAACCATTGTGCAGAGACATGGGGAGTACAGTAAGTTATCCACCGAATCTGCCGTTCGAGTGTACGACACATCCGGTCCTTATACTGATCCGGAATACTGCCTGGATCTTCTCCAGGGCCTGCCGCCTATCCGTTCAGAATGGATACTGGTACGTGAAGACTCAGAAGAGCTGAGTGCCCATTCTTCAACCTATGCATTGCGACGAAAACAGGATATTCAGGTTGAGCCGATGCGCTTTCAGTCGCCTGTCCCTGTCAGGTGTGCCCGTTCTGGTAGAAATGTTACTCAGCTCCATTATGCAAGGCTGGGAATAATCACACCGGAGATGGAATATATTGCCATCAGGGAAAACATGGGAAGGCCCGATGCGAAGATAACACCGGAATTTGTTCGTCAGGAGGTAGCATCAGGTCGTGCGGTTATACCCGCGAATATTAATCATCCCGAAGCGGAGCCAATGATTATCGGCCGTAATTTTCTGGTGAAGGTCAATGCCAATATCGGTAATTCTCCTGTGACGTCCACCATAGAAGAAGAAGTTGAAAAGCTGCTCTGGGCAACCCGCTGGGGAGCCGATACGGTGATGGATCTTTCCACTGGTAAGCATATCCATGAAACCCGGGAGTGGATTATCAGAAACTCGCCGGTACCGATTGGTACTGTGCCTATTTATCAAACGCTGGAGAAAGTAAACGGCAAGGTAGCGGATCTTAATTGGGAGGTAATGAAAGACACCTTGATTGAGCAGGCAGAGCAGGGGGTAGATTATTTTACCATTCATGCCGGAACCCTGAGAGACCATGTGAAACTGACCGTTGATCGGGTGACCGGTATTGTTTCCAGGGGCGGAGGGATTCTCGGGCAGTGGTGTGAAATTCATGATCGTGAAAACTTTCTCTATGAGCATTTTGATGAGATCTGCCAGATATGTAAGGCATACGACATTACGCTTTCATTAGGGGATGGGCTGCGCCCGGGATCGGTTGCTGATGCCAATGATGCGGCACAGTTTGCTGAACTGAAAACGTTAGGTGAACTGACCAGGAAAGCCTGGGAACATGATGTGCAGGTGATGATTGAAGGGCCCGGGCATATACCGATGCACCTGATTCAGGAAAATATGGATAAACAGCTGGAGTATTGCCATGAGGCACCCTTTTACACGCTGGGTCCACTGACGACGGATATCGCTCCTGGCTATGACCACATTACTTCCGGGATCGGTGCAGCGATGATTGGCTGGTTTGGCTGTGCGATGCTCTGTTATGTGACGCCAAAAGAGCACCTTGGTCTACCCAATCGTGAGGATGTTAAACAGGGACTGATCGCCTACAAAATTGCTGCGCATGCGGCAGATGTCGCCAAAGGTCATCCGGGGGCCCAACTAAGGGATGATGCGCTTTCCCGTGCCCGTTTTGAGTTTCGCTGGGAGGATCAGTTTAACCTGGCCCTGGATCCGGATACCGCAAAAGCCTACCACGATGAAACCCTCCCCCAGGACAGCGCCAAAGATGCGGGTTTCTGTTCCATGTGCGGACCAAACTTCTGCCCAATGCGCATGACGCACGATGTACGTGAGTTGGAAGAGCCTTCAGCCAATAAAGAGCCTTCAGCCAATAAAGAGCCTTCAGCCAATAAAGAGCCCTTAGGAATTTTATCGGAATAAGTTCCGCATTTGACTGAGACTATTCTCGGACAGCCTCCTAGCCAATCAAGCGGCTCCCGCGATAGAAAGCCCCTCCTGAATCCTGTCTATCAGCTGCCGGGTCTGAGCAATATCGCCCAGTGTTATTCTCAGGCCTTTGCGCCCGGTCTGGTCAGACTTGGGGCGAACAAGGATGCCATGGCTGCGCAAGTGCTGCTCGATGAACTCAGGATTATCCGGAAATGCCCAGATGAAATTGGCAGCACTGGGCCAATAGGGAATGGCCTGTTGATCAAGGAACTGCTCAAACAACGGTTTGGATTCCTCCATAACTTCCCTGACGTACTGACGGGTATACTCCGGGTGGTCCAGGGCGGCACTGATGGCCACGGCGGCAAACTGGTTAACATCATAGGGGCCACGAATATTCAGCAGTGCACGGATGTTGTCAGGGTGGCTGATCACGTAGCCCAGTCGTATGGAAGGCAGGCCCCAGGTTTTAGAAAATGTGCGTGTGATCAGAATATTCGGGTATGCCATAACCCCATCAGCGACGGTTGCCTGAGAATACTCAAAGTAGCATTCATCCACCAGCAGGGCGATGCCCGGTGCGGATCTGGCAATGGTCAGAATATCTTCACGCTGGATTTGGGTGCCGCTGGGATTGTTCGGGTTGGCGATGACAATCAGCCGGGTTTTTGCTGTGATGGCGTCTAATACTGCGTTAACCGGAAAGCCGGTTTCCCGCCTATAGTCTGGCTCAACAATGTTCAGCTTTTCAATATTGGCGCACTGATGGTACATCGCGAAGGTCGGACCGGGGATGATGATTTCATCACCTTCTGTACAGGCCGCACGGATAATAATGTCAATTCCCTGGTCAGAGCCATTAGTGATCATTACCTGGGGTTCATTGATACCGGCGTAGTCGGCGATTTTCCGGGTCAGGTCGCCATAGGATGGATAAACCTGCAGGCGATCATCATTGATGTAGTTAATCAGTGCCTGCTTGACATGCTCACTGACGGGCAACGTTCGCTCATTGAAGTCCAACAGCAGATGGTGATGAGGGTCTCTGCCTTCAATTGGCGGAGTATAGGCGCTCATCCGGGTGATGTGGGACTTGAAAATACTCATCGGCGGTTTCCCTGATCCATCTGTTTTTGTCGGTGTCTGGAGAAGGTGCAGTATAGGGCAGAGTTCCCAAGAGAAGCTATCAGGACTTGGGTTCGTTAAATGCTCTGGCCTGATATACTATTCAGTTTCCTGACAGGGTATGTGGACTTCCTATAAATGGAAAAGGTATTAGAACTTCTGGGTGATGGCGGTTTCCACTCAGGTGAAGCGCTGGGTAGGGCATTGGGGATCAGCCGCGCAGCGATCTGGAAAAAGCTGAAAATGCTGGAAGCCCTCGGTCTGCAGATTGATTCAGTCAAAGGCAGGGGGTACAGGCTGCATCCTGGGGTTGAGTTGCTTGATAATGAACGTATTCTCAGTGCCCTGGACCCATCCGTCAGAGAGTCGGTTGTTGTCCACACCTGTCTGAAAACAGCGTCTACCAATGATCTGGTCAGAGAGATTCCTGTTGCCAGCCCGTTAATAAAAGCGGTGTGTCTGGCAGAATATCAGACCAGTGGTCGTGGTCGCCGGGGCAGAGCCTGGGATAATCCCTTTGGTTCGACCATCAGCATGTCTGCACGCTGGTTTTACAGCGCCGACATGGCATCCCTGGAAGGGCTGAGCCTGGCGGTCGGGTTGGCTGTGCTGAAAGCCCTTGAGCGCTGCGATGGCAGTGATCTCAAGTTGAAATGGCCTAATGATGTGCTGTGGAACTCGCCAGAGGGTTTTCGGAAACTGAGTGGCATCCTGCTGGAAGTGCACGGAGACCCTACCGGAGACTGTGAAGTGATCATCGGTATTGGTGTCAATATTGCCCTGAGCCAGCAACAGATCAACGGTATTAACCAGTCGGCAGTGGATATGCAGCGGGTTTGTGGTACCACAGTGAGCCGAAACCAGGTAGCCAGTGAGTTGATCAACGAGTTGTGCCTTACCCTGGATATTTTCAGTCAGCAGGGCTTCAGCCATTTCAAAGAACAGTGGGAACACTATGATGCGTTTGCCGGGCAGGATGTTGTCCTGGATGCATCGGGTAAAACGGTGTCCGGTGTAGCTTCTGGGATCAATGGCAATGGTGGACTGTTATTGCAGACCCGTGAAGGTATGATGATTTTCAATGGCGGCGAGGTTTCGTTAAAGGCCGCGACACCCACAAAGAGTAAGTAACCATGAGAATTCTGGAGCTGGATGCAGGCAATAGCCGATTAAAATGGCGGCTTCTGAATAATGGCCACATCGTTTCCCATGGCTTTCTTGTCAACAGCGAAGACTGGCAGCACGAACTGCCAAAGCTGCTGGATCAAATTGGGCAGGTCGATTCTGCCAGGGCAGCCATTGTCTCCGGTGATGAGCGTTTTGCGCTGTTGAGCGCTGCGGTTAATCAGCACTTTAATGTAACCCTGTTAAAGGCCGAGGTTAAAGAGGAGTGCCGGGGGGTTCAGGTTGCCTATGCTGGTCTGGGCGTTGATCGTTGGCTGGCTATGCTTGCTGCCCATCATCTGGACTGGGCTGAGAATAAAGAACCCTGCAATAAAATAGTGGTGAGTTGTGGTAGTGCCATTACCATTGACTTGTTGAGTGACAGCGGCAACCACTTTGGCGGATATATTGTACCAGGTGTTGGCCTGATGAAGGGGGTGCTGCATACCAGGACAGCACAACTTCCCATGGTAGAACCAGAAGCGTTGACAATAATGCCCGGAACAAGCACTGCTGAGTGCATTAATAACGGTATTCTGGCCATGGCCGTCGCCATGCTTAATTCACGACAGACACAGTATAAAACGGCTTGTGGAAAAGAATGCACGGTTTATCTTACCGGAGGCGATGCTACCTTGATTCAGCCGTATATCCAGGGTGAGTGTTACCATCATCCCGCACTGGTGATGGATGGTCTGTCGTTTGCTTTCGAACAGGAGGGGCGGTAACTCCGTTATATAAGATGCGTTTGACAGTAATTTTTCTTGTGTTTGCCAATATCAGTTATTTTGCCTGGGGCTCATGGCAGGAGTCCCGGGTGGGTTACTGGCTGCCTGAGAGTTATGATGCTTATACAGAAGCCGCTGGTGAGCGACTGGTCCTGTTAACCGAGACTGAAGATTATCTTCAGTCTCTGCGGAATGAGACAGAGGTTCAGCCAGCGTTGGATACCTCGCTTTATCCGGGTGATACCGTTCAGGAATGTCTGGTTGTCGGGCCTTTGGCCAATGTGATCGAGGTGGATGAACTGCAGCAGCGCCTGTTTGCCGTTGGTGTCAGCAGTAAAGAGCGTGTGGATGAAAGCAGTCAGCAGGAGGATTACTGGGTTCATATACCACCACTGGCCAGCAGGGATGCTGCGATACGGCTGTTAAGAGAACTTCAGGCCCAGAGAATTGACAGCTTTGTGATTACTCAGGGTGAGCTGACCAATGGGATCTCGCTGGGGCTTTTTTCGCGCAGTGAATTTGCAAAAGCGGTAAGCCGTCGTTTAATGGATGCGGGCTATGTGGTTGCGATCAAGTCTCTGCCCAGAATTCCTGAGCAATGGTGGCTCGAGATGGATGCCGCGGTAGAAGGGAAGCTGAGTGCGTCATTCTGGGATGAGGCTGCTGACCAGTTTCCTGAATTGAAAACGTTAAGAACGGCCTGCAAGAAAAATGAACCGCTGAAAAAAGTGATGTAAAAGCATTGCAACGGACAAAGAGTTTCTCTAGTATACGCCTCGCTGCTCAGGGAGACAGTTAGCCAGGACGACAAGCGGAGGTGACCGATTAACAAGGTTGCTGAAGAGAGAAAAGGTCGGCTTGACAAAGAAAACTTCCTGAATAAAATAGCGCAGCATCTGGTGGGGTTCCCGAGTGGCCAAAGGGATCAGACTGTAAATCTGACGCGAAAGCTTCGCTGGTTCGAATCCAGCCCCCACCACCAGAATTCACTTCCTTGTGTTAAGTAAATCGAAAAATTGATTCTTGATGCTTGGAGACTGCTGGCTTCTCTTGTATTCTTTCTTGGATGTATAGAAGCTTCTGCATAAATAAAAGTTTGTTTGTGCGGGTATAGTTCAATGGTAGAACCTCAGCCTTCCAAGCTGATGATGCGGGTTCGATTCCCGCTACCCGCTCCAGATTGCATCTTATTTGTTCTTTTTTGAGATTAATGCTCTTATAGCTCAGTCGGTAGAGCACATCCTTGGTAAGGATGAGGTCACCGGTTCAATTCCGGTTAAGAGCTCCATATAAAATAAGGGTTTACAGCGATGTAAGCCCTTTTTTTATGCGCTGTAATTCCCTTCATGTAATCCTGTAAAGTTGCTGCTTCTGCGCTTGATTAACCCACTGGCTCAGTAGGGTCTTTTCTCATATCTCTTATTCTCAAAATAAGTCAATCACACGCAAGTCAAAAAACGGCAGGGCCTTGGAGACCAGCAGTCCAAACGGTTTTCACCAAGGCATGCCCACTGTGGGATAGGCCAGATCAAACAGGATAAACAGCAGTTGAAATGTAACGGCATGTTTGAACTTGTCATTTACAAAACCGGTGGGGTCAGCACTGCCCGGAATGACCGCCATAAACAGGGCCTAGAAGGCTGTCCAAGAATAGGCTGCCCTACTGCGGCGGCAGCAAATTGGTCTAAAAATCCGCTTTTGTTCGGCAAA
>NZ_JAHHPM010000069.1 GCF_024606345.1 Endozoicomonas sp. YOMI1 | reverse complement strand
GCTATTCTCCTCAGAATCAGAAATTTTTATCCTCAATTTCTCGCAATCCTCGCTATGGGGTCGCCTAGACGGGCGCTATTCTCGGGCAGCCTCCTAGAGCATACGCTGTACAGAAGAAAGCCTGCTAACAATGCGTTTGCCGTAGCGCACAATCAGGTCAGGTATCTTCCGTTCCGGAAATCGCGCAAAACTGCTGTGAATAAACGACCAGGCAGCGTGTGCCTGTTTGATTGGCACCATGGCATGGGGATGATCACCTAACTCATCATTGAAAGCAGTCATTCGCTGATCGAACCGGTTAGCCTGTGCTTTCAGTTGCATTTGGTTGGTAATGGCAGCTTCAGTATTTTGTTCTGAAACCAGCAGGTTCAGGTAGTCTCTGGTCATATATTGCATCAATAGTGCTTGCTCCAGAAAGCGAAGCTTAACCGTGTCTCCAGCCAGGACGTCGGTGGCTTTTTGCCTCAGCAGCAACAGCTGACGATCCATTTTGGCCAGTACCCGCAGTAATGAGGTCGCAGCGGGAGGCTCTGAACTGGCTGGAATGGTGCTCAGCCAGGTAATGTGTTTATTGATCACCGGCCAAAGGGATACGACGGTGACCAGCAGGTTATTGGCTTCAGGGTCTTGAAGGCTTTCTGGCAGAGTGTTGATGGTGATGTTTACTGATTGCTGTGCCAGCTGCAGCGCGTTTCTGGCATCCTGATCGAGAAAATCCAGCTGCAGGTGGTGAATGCTGATCAGTATATCATTGAGCATTATTTGCTGCTGGATAATGGTTGCAGGAGATAGAGCAGGGGGTTCTTTTTCGCTTGCTTTTACACCGAATGCCAGCAGGATTGTGGACAATGTGATTACCGTTGCTGCACGAAAAGCTGCACGAAAAATCATAGTGGCTTCCGGGTTGTTTTTAATCAGGTGTATATCGGTAAGCGGGATGCCCGCTGTAGGAGGCAGACCTGAATACCCTCTGCGAATTAAAGCTTGTGCAGTGTGATGCAGGCACCCTTCCCTGGGTGTCAGATCAATCCCTTGTTTTTATTTGTAGCAAAGTTGTTCTGGTATGGATAGCCCTTTGTTGGTAGTTGCTTATACCAATTCCACCTTCTGAATATGAGCTGCGCAGCCATTTTGGACAGCTGGATCTTCGTTGGAATTCCTCGCA
>NZ_JAHHPM010000068.1 GCF_024606345.1 Endozoicomonas sp. YOMI1 | reverse complement strand
ATGCAGTGGACTGCAACTCCATTTAGACCGGTTCGACTCCGGTACTCGCCTCCATCTCTTTTTTCATACTATTTTCACTACTTTTAGAAAAAGAAAGAGCTCCAGCGACCGGGGAATTTCTTTTTATCCCTGATAAATTCCAAAAGTGAGGCAAGCGGCATGTGTTTCAGTGACTCTCTTGCCTCCCGAAATCCATCGCCATAAATCGGGTCGGCGCTAAGCTCTATCTGTTTTTTTCGGAATTCAGCATCTTTGGTATTAAGGTTATTCAACCAGATATACTCCATTAATACACACATTCCTTCCTCTACCTTCAATGGCAGATTTTCATAATAATTATAAAAAAACCAGGCGTGGGTGAGCTCATGAATCATTACGGTTCGGAAATGTTCTTCCGGCAGGTTTATCTGGATTAATATGCAGTCAAAATTTCTGGCCAATATCTGTCCTTTCCGGTGAGTTGTCGTGGTTCGGGTGACCCCCAGAATGGGATGATTATCATGAAAGTCATGATGACTGGCGTCATTTAGCTCATCACGACCGCAGAGTTTTACAGGGGTTTGTGTCGAGTTCAGACTAAGTCCAACCGATGCCAGGGCTGATCGCATTTCATTAGCAATGCGGTCCGCGCGCTCCTGGGTGGAAACGCCATTGAGGCTGCATTTGTTGCAGATAACAACACCATCGGGATACTGCATGCCGCCATTGGTAAGATTTTCACAGACAAGACGGCTGCAGCTGGAACATTCCGGATGTCCATCGTGGTCGTTGCAAAAAGCATTGCCCCAGAAGTCTACAAAGTAGTTTCTGGTGAGAGGGTTCCGGCAGACAGAGCAGAGTGGCGCAGTCTGCTTTTGCGCACAAACCGGGTGCCAGGCCATTTTATCAAGTTCCACATAGTTTCCCTTGACCGGCTTTCGGCAACTTGGGCATCTCAGACAGTCCGGATGAAAGGCGCGGTTCCTGAATACGACAAAAGCCTTTCCTTCAAAGGGTTTCCTGCAGCCATTACACCTGAAACAACCCGGGTGCCAGCGCATGCCCATTGCCTTAACGCATTGCCCCTTGATTGGTTTTTTACAGCCCTGGCAATAGTTCATGACCTTCCCTGATGCATGAGTAATCAGTCCCCAGACCATTAACGGAAGAATTCCTCCTTAATTACTGGTAAAAACAATTCTTCATGGTGATATGGTCTTCTTTTCAGCTTAATCAGATATGATGATCGGCAGCCATCTTTTTCAGTCTACTTGCTTCTGCATGGTAGTATTGGCTTGTGGTATTGATTGAATCATGACCTGCAAATATAGCAAGGTCTTCGATATCCATTTTTCGAGCCAGGTGTGTCAGCGCTGTATGGCGCAACGTGTGAAACGGCAGCCCCTGTAACCTCTGCCTGATATCCGGTGAAGCCTTGCTCTGACAATCTTCCATAAAGGATCGCCACCAAAACCGAAGTCCCCTGGCTGAAAGCGGGGCGATCAGGCCCTTGGTTTTGCGTGTTTTTGGTGCCAGGGGAAAAGGGTCTCCGTACAAACCTGAGAGTCCGTTCATGTGTCTGTATTCAATGATTTGCTGTTGAAGCATTTGGTTTAAGGGGACCTGCCTTCTTTTTCTGCCCTTACCCAAAACACTGAGATAAAAACCGTTATCATTATCGGGGTGTATGTCTGAACAGGTATGCCCCGTCAGCTCAGATTCCCGTAAAGCCAGCCCATAACTTAAAGAAAGGATAAGGCGGGTACGGGCTGATTCAAGCCGTTCTCTTTCAGTGCCCATTGGCAGACTTTCCAGGCACTCTTTAATAAATTGCCACTCATTATCATAAAAATATCGGATAATGGTGTTGCCCCGGGCCACCTTTTCACCGGATCGAATGAGTGATGCTGCCGGATTGCCAGTGGTATAACGATTTTTCTCCAGAAAAGAGAAAAAAGAAGACAGCACATCAATAACCTGATCAGTGCTTTTTCCCGGTTTAATGGGTGATCTAAACATAATCCTTTCCGGCTGACCGGGAAGGACTCCAGGCATAAGCCAGCGCGGTGGTAAGTTCTGTATAAAACTGGCGTAGGCTTGCAAGTGTTTAAGACGCACATCTTTATACCCAATTCCCAATTCAAAGTATAAAAACGCCGTCAGTCGGGTTATTTCTCGCTCATAACGGCGCAGGGTTTCTTCTGAGCGGGCTCCAGACTTATTCAGGAAAAGCGTCATTGCTTCACCATCATTGCCCGCTCCCATCATATTGTCATTTTCACGATGATGAGTGGGTAGGGCGGGGAGGGCATTCAGAAAAACAGAAGGGTGAATCGGCTGGCTCACTGCGTCACCTCAGGTGTATCGGTTTTTTTAGACAGTGCTTTTTCAAAAGCCTCGGCAATACCGCGGGCTCTTTCAAGCTCAAGCCGAAGAGTACCGATTTCATCAAGTCGCTCTTCCGTTTCCAGAAGCCGACTTTCCAGCTTTTCTTTATCTGATATTGCAGCCCTGTATTGCTCTTGCATCATATGGGATTCTCTGGCTCCAGCCAGAAGATTACGCACTGCGCCTAATAGATTGTCCTGGTCACTGTCCAGCAGCACCATTAACTGTTTGGCAAGCTGAACCATGTCTTCTGTCTTGCTTTTCTCTGAAGACAGACTGTTTCTCTCTTCGCAAACCTGAATATATGCCTTCGACTTGCTGTCCAATCGGCTCTGAAGCTCTAAATTATGTTTTTTCAACTCCTGCTGTTCCTGAAGTTGGTTGCTTATCTTCTTTTCCAGCCCCTGCTTTAGCCTTCGCTCATCATCCACTACGCCGATCCAGTGATTCAGCTGCTCCTGGCTTCGATGATCCATCTGCTTCTCCAGATTGCTTATCGCCTGAAGATGAAGGTTTTTTTGCTCAGCAGCAGCAGACTGGAGCTGTTCAGTTTGTCTCTGTTCTGATTTCAGAAGTGATTCCAGTTCTTTCAGGTCCTGATTTCTTTGTTGCAAAGTGAGCTTCGTTGCATCGAGTTCTGCACTGAGCTGCTGAACCTGGCCCTGAAGTTCAGAGTTGCTGCGGGACAGTTGATTATTCTTTTCTAAAAGCTGGTTCAGGCTTTCCTTTAGCTCATCAATCTCCTGGTTTGCGGACTCTTCAAAATTCCGCTGTTCTTCGGATAATTGATGCTTCCACTGAGCAATTCCCCTTTTCAGGCTTCTGACCAGATCATCCGGCAATTCAAGCTCCTCGGCTTCACCAAGAGCGCCTGAATATCGCCATTCATTGTAATAAGGCAGTACGGTCTGCTTCCCCATTTTCCCGATGCGGGCGACCTTATCAGCGTTAATTCTCTCTCCTTTCTCTTTCAAGTCATCAAGAATGCTGAAAATGTGCTGCCTTCTCACTTTGTCCTGCTCTGAACCCTTCATATTCTGTTTATCCCATAAATATAGAACCAATAATACTGGTATTATAATACCAGTATTATCAGTCTCTCAACATATAACTTTACTGCCGGTAACTGAACTTACCGGCAGTAAATTGCTATTGCCGCAATATTTTTGTTTCAATGCAATTTAATGGGGGCTTTCTATCATTGACATCCAGACTCGGTTCAACCTGAAGCCGAGTCGAAGGGCGTAAACCACACCTTAATAAGGACTGTGCCGGTCAGCTTTCGGCTTGGAATGATTGGAGGTTGTAATATCAGACATCATTGAAATGATGTACCAAGAGTGGGTCAGACTTAGGATCTGTTTGCTTAGATTGCGATGCCGGATGAGTTTGTCTAAAAATTCCTGCTTCTTTGTCAAATAGTCCCGCTATTCTCTTCAAAAGCAGAAATTTTTATCCTCAATTTCTTCTAAACCTCGCTAAAGATGCTTAACCCGGAAATTTCATAAACTGCCCCGATTCTCGCGCACGACCACATGGATGTGGGAGGTAGGGCGACGCAGGATGCCAAAGCC
>NZ_JAHHPM010000005.1 GCF_024606345.1 Endozoicomonas sp. YOMI1 | reverse complement strand
CGCCACTGACTGATAACAGCACCCTGACCATCACCGTTACCGGCACCAACGATGCTCCCACCATTACGGCTGCGATAGATGTGGCCGGAGCCATAACCGAAATTGCTGACGGTGCCAATGGTGAGAACATCAATACGCTGTCTGACAATGGCAGCTTTACCATTGCCGATGTGGATCTGACCGATGTCCAGACCGTCAGCGTCACTTCGGACACCACCGGTTATCTGGGGTCTTTCACCCCCACGGTCAGCGATAACACCACCGGTGATGGCACCGGCCAGGTAGACTGGGCCTTCAGTGTGCCCGATGCGGATATTGATTACCTGGCGGCAGGTCAGGTGCTGACCCAGACCTACACCGTCACCGTGAACGATGGCCAGGGCGGCACCGTGGATCAGCAGGTGACTGTCACGCTCACCGGCACCAACGATATGCCCACAATCACTGCTGCCACTGACGTGACCGGCGCCGTGACCGAGATTGTGGATGGCGGAGCGGGTGAAAACAGCAACAGCCTGACCGACACCGGCTCCTTCACCATCGCCGATGTGGATCTGGCGGATCAGCAGAGCGTCAGTGTCACCGCCGGTGCCAATAATTACCTGGGCAGCCTCACCGCTACGGTGGCGGACGATACCCAGGGCGATGGCAGCGGCCGGATCGACTGGAGTTTCAGCGTTGACGATGCTGACATTGATTACCTGGGCGCAGGCGAGACTTTAACCCAAACTTACACCGTTACCGTCGATGATGGCGAGGGTGGCACGGTCGACCAGCAGGTGACCATTACCCTGACCGGCACCAACGATGCCCCCACTATCAGCAGCGCTACCGATGTCGCTGGTGCCGTGACCGAGATTGTCGACGGCGGTGCGGGCGAGAACAGCAACAGCCTGACCGATACCGGCTCATTTACCATCGAGGATGTGGATATTTCTGATCAGCAGAGTGTCAGCGTCAGTGCGGCAGCCAATGGCTACCTGGGCAGCCTCACCGCGACGGTGGCGGACGATACCCAGGGCGACGGCAGCGGCCGGATCGACTGGAGTTTCAGTGTTGACGATGCTGATATTGATTACCTGGGTGCCGGTGAAACCCTGACCCAGACCTACACCGTCACCGTCGATGATGGCAAGGGCGGTACCGTCGACCAGCAGGTGACGATCACTATTACCGGCACCAACGATGTGGCGGTGATTAGTGGCACAGACACCGGCAGCGTCACTGAGGACGCTGGTAACACTCTGACTGCCACAGGCAGCCTGAGTGTGGCCGATGCAGACGGTGGTGAAGCCAATTTCACCAGTGAAACCGTCACTGGCACCTATGGTTCACTGACCATTGATAGCAGTGGTAACTGGAGCTATTCAGCGAATAACAGTCAGTCAGCCATTCAGGCACTGGCTAATGGTGACAGCCTGACCGATACCGTCACAGTTCAGTCCAAGGATGGCACCACCCACGATATTGTCATTACTATCAACGGCACCAACGATGCACCTTCCGCAGCGAATAACAACCTGAGCCTCAGTGAGGCGGGACAGCATACCTTTACCAACTCTGAATTCGGGTTCAGCGATGCGGATTCCGGGGATAGCCTGGCTTCGATTACAGTTACGTCACTGCCCGCTACGGGCAATCTGACATTGAATGGCAGTGCCGTCACCGTCAATCAGGTAGTCAGTGCCAGTGATATTCCCAACCTGGTATTTAGCGCAGATGCCAGCATCAACGGTAGCCACCACGGCAGCCTGGGCTTTAAGGTGAGTGATGGTGCAATGGAGAGTAGTGTCCATACCATTGACTTTTATACACCGCCCAAAATTGATTCTGTTGTTCTCGATAGCAGTTTTCAGCCTGTGATTACCGGTACTGGTCAGCCGGATGCCACCCTGAACTTTACTATTAACAGTAATAATTACAGTGCAACCGTTGGCAGTGATGGCAACTGGAGCTTTACGCCCTCGCTAACACTTAATGACGGTGATCCGCTGAATATCAGTGTTACTTCGACAGAAGCGGGTGGCGTTGCCAGCTCAGCAACCACTTATAGTGCGGATGTCAGCCGGGGGAATGCACAGGATAATACCGTCACAGGCGGTAGTGGCATTGACTTTATGTACGGTGAAGCAGGTGCGGATGTTCTGATCGGTGGTGAGGGTGATGACTGGTTAACAGGTGGCAGCGGTCAGGACCGGTTGGTCTGGCAGGCTGGCGATGGAGGCACCGCCGGTGATCCGACCGTTGACCGCATTACGGATTTTTCCGTCGGTGCCGGTGGCGATATTCTCGACTTACACGCTCTGCTTAGTGGTGAGGAAAGCACTACAGCAGATCAGTTCATTCATTTCCGCACAGAAGGTAGCGATACTGTTATTGATGTCAGCGTCGTTGCCGGTGGCGATATTGTGCAGCAGATTGTGCTGGAAAACACTGATCTGTCACCCTTGGGGAATACAGATCAGGAAATTATTGATCAGCTGAAGAGCGACGGGCAGTTGATCCTGACCCGAACCCTTGACACTGGCACCGTGATGGGAGACGACCGGATCAGTGCCGCCGAAGAAGGTGCCGTTCTGGTTTCCGGTGTTGGTGAGCCCGGGGCTTCCATTCAGGTCGAGATTGAGGATTCCTCTGCTGCTACTGTTTCTGCGACCGTCACGGTTGGAGTGGATGGCACCTGGAGCCTGGCGGGCAGTGAGCTGGATGTCAGTACCCTGTCTGACGGTGAACTGGATATCACCGTTACCCAGACCGACAGTGCCGGTAATGTTACAACGGACACTTCAACCGTCACGTTCTCCGGTACCGCCCCCACACTGTCCACTGCTGAAATCGTGGCCAACACGCAAAACCTGGTACTGACTTTCAGTGAAAACATGGACAGGGACAGTATTCCTGACCTGGCTGACTTTGATGTAGCCATTGATGGTAGTGCCGTCAATGTTCTCAATGTCTCCTTCCTCAACGATACTCAGATTCGCCTGAGTCTGGACACAGCGGTCAGCCCCTCAGGCAGTGTGTCGCTTGATTATACACCGGGCAGTAATGCCCTTCAGGAAAAGGTGGGAATTAACCCGTTTGCGGCATTAAGCAGTTTCTCTGCCACGGTGACGCCTGATGTTTCTGCTGCGGTCCGCCAGAGTATGACTGTGGAGGGTGACCAGCTAATCATTGATTACAATGAACCGCTTGACCCTGGCAGCATTCCCGATACCGGTGCTTTCACTCTATCCCTGGTGGGCGGCGGTAGCCGCACTGTATCAAGCGTCAGTATTTCCGGTAGCCGGATGACGCTGACCCTGGACAGCCCGGTCGCCGATGCGGACATTGTCCAGCTGTCCTACAATTCGGGTGCTGCCAGCAGTAATGGCGGTGGCCCGGTTCAGGATGACCAAGGCAATGCCAGCAGCAGTTTCAGTAATGCTCTGGTTGAGAATAATACTGATACTTCATTACCAACTCTCAACAGTGCTGTGGTAGACGGCGACACCCTTACCCTGACTTACTCGGAGGATCTGAATGACAGTGTTAGCCTGACCGGTATTCTGAGTGTTGAGGTGGGGGGGGCCAGCAGGTCAGTCAGCAGTGCTTTGGTCAGTGGTAACCAGGTGACGATGCAGCTGGCCAGTGCGGTGGCAGACGGGGAAACGGTGACGTTCAGCTACAGTCCGGCAAGTGCTGACAGCAGCAGTAACAACGACCGGATTGAAGACCTGCGGGGATTTGACGCCTTAGCCCTCAGTCATGGCGATGTGAGCGTCACCAACATCACCGACACGATCTCGCCCACCTTGTCAACGGCTGAGGTGGATGGAAATACCATCACATTAACGTTTAGTGAGGAGTTGAATGATAATGTCACCATCAACCCCTCCCTGTTCAGTATTGCTGTAGACGGGCAGGGAGAACCGGTCAGCAGTCTTGCCATCAATGGCCAGCAAATGACCCTGACGCTCACCAAGGCGATCACGGACGGCCAGCAGGTCACCTTGGGCTATAATCCACCCTCCGCCGATGGAGCCCTGAATACTGATCGCCTGGAAGACCTTGTCGGCAATGACACTGCCTCGTTATCAGGCTTCTCCGTCACTAACCTGACCAACAGTGGCGGTAACCCGGAAGTTGTGCGTCTTTACAGTGATGATACCAACCAGTGGTATCAGGACGGTGATACTATTACCATCAAGGTGGAATTTTCCGAACGGGTCAATGTGACAGGGCAGCCAACCTTGCAGCTGGAAACCGGTATCATAGACCGTCTTGCCAACTACAGCGGCGGTTCAGGAACGGATACCCTGACCTTTACCTACACAGTCAGTAATCCGGATGAGTCCGCCGACCTCAATGCATTGTCCACATCAGCACTGGATCTTGATGGCGGCACGATAACCGATTTGTTAGGCAATAACGCTGACTTGCTCCTGCCAGAGCTGAATGAAGCTGGAGCTCTGGCTCAACAAAATGATATCAAGATTGATACGGTCATACCCACCGTAGGGCTAAGCAGCAGCTCCGCCAGTTCATCGGGCATTCTGTCGCTTTCCGGTGATGGCTTTAGTTCTCTGCTGTCACCAGGAGAGCCAACCGATACCGATCTGACCGACAGACTGGACTGGTCAAAACTCTCATGGCGTGTTGTTGACAACAGTGGCAGCAATACGGACATAAGCTTTAGCGCTGCTGATATTGAATCCGCCCTGACAGTAAACGATCAACAATTAAACATCAAGATCAGCGGTAGCAAGCTTTCCAGCATGCGCGCCACTCAGGGCTTTGGCAATGAGTCTGGTCAGGATCTGATCCGAATTACCAGTGATGGCTTCTTCCGGGATGCGGCTGGTAATACCATGAGCGATGCCAACACTAACGGGATGGAAATTTTTATCCTGCCCCCTGATGGTATTGCACCTTTGGTCACCAGTATCAGCAGCCTGACAACCGATGGGGAATATGCCATAGGTTCTGTCATCCGCCTGCAAGTGAGCTTTGATGAGGCAGTGGAAGTCACCGGACGGCCGGTCTTGCTCATGGGCACGGGTAACAATATCTCCACCGCCCGATTCAGTTCCGGGTCCGGCACTCAAGACCTGGTGTTTGAGTATACTGTTCAGCCAGGAGATGAAGCACCCGATCTGGATGTGCTCAGTGCCAGTGCCTTGCAGCTTAATGGTGGCACCATCAAAGACTTGTCGGGTAACACCGCCGTACTGACGGTTCCTGTCTCTGGCAATAGCGATTCACTGGCCAGCACAGCCGATCTCATGATTGATGGCTCCGCCCCTGATGTCTCTATTACGGGTGTTAGCCTGGCTCCCGAAGGCGCCAATGATCAAAAACTGACCATCAATGGCAGTGGTTTTGATGCCCTGCTGGGCAGTGGCGAATCCGCTGGCCTGACTCTGCGGGGAGATGGCCTGTCACGCTTTGACTGGGACAAGTTGACCGTCAAGCTGAAACAGCCTGATGGCAGCTTTGACAGTGTCAGTCTTGACTCCTCCGACATTGGTTCAGTAGTGATTCATAGCAACCGGGTTGAGATTATCATTGATGAAGGGGTCAACAAGGTTCTGGACAACAACGGTTTTAGTACCACATCGGGCGATGTGGCCCTGGATATCAGTCAAGGCTTTATGGCTGACAGAGCGGGTAACCGATCGACTACGGACGCCCTTGCTGACCAGGTGGTTAATGTTACCAGTAACGGCGCTACGGTGCTGAATGTTTCCGCTGACACTGTGGACGGTAGCTACCAGGCCGGTGATGATATTCTGATTCGGGTACGGTTCAGTGAAAAGGTCTCACTGCAAAACTACGATCCCAGTAGTGACCCTCTTTTATTGTTGCTCAATGACAAGCAACCGACCCAGGCTGACCCTTATGGGGGTAATGCGGTTTATGTCTCCGGTGATGGCACCAGGGAGTTTGTGTTCCGCCATACCATAAGTGCTGGGGAAAACATTGATAATCTTAACTATCGTGATACCAGCTCCCTGACATTCAACAACGGAGTTCTGGGTTTACCGGCGACGAGCGCGTTGGTCAACGGCGCGGGTAGTAGTGTCAGCTTAACATTACCCGGCACCGCCAGCACTGAGTCGCTGGCAGGTAGCAGTGAGATTGTGGTAGACACAGATGCGCCTGCTACCACCATCACCAGTGCGGCTTACGATGAAAACAATAACCAGCTCTTGCTCAAGGGAGCAGATTTTGACCAGCTGCTGAACAATGGCGAAAGCGCCACTGCTGATCTTTCGGGCAGGCTGGACTGGAGCAAACTGGTGATTGATATCGACAAGGATGACGGCATCACACAGAACGTCAGCTTGTCTGCCAGCGATGTGACGGTTACCCGTCTGGCGGGAACGGATACTCTGTTGATTCAGTTGACCGACGCCAAAGCCGCCGAGCTTGAAGGCATTTTTGGCTACAAGGGCTCAGAGGATGGTATTGATATTCAGGCCGGTTTCCTGAGGGACCTGGCAGGTAATGAGGGAGCGGCGGCCACCAGTGACCTGACCCTGGATTATGCCGATATCGCTGCCCCAACAGTAGTGCAGGTACGCCTTGAAGACCCCGGTCGATTCATTAATGGCGACGAAGTGGTCATCCTTGTGCAGCTTAGTGAGTCTGTGACCGTCAGTGGCATTGATGCCTCTGATGCCAGCACCTACCCAACCCTGGCACTGAATAATGGCGCCACAGCCACCTACGACAGTGGCGCAGGTACCGATACATTAAGGTTTGTATACACCGTCGGCTCGGGTAACAGTGAAAACACCCAGGGGCTTAACTATGCTTCGGATTCAGCGCTGACCATACCTGCCGGAGTCATGATCTTTGATTCTGCGGGGAATAACATTCTGCCCACGCTGCCTCCTGTTAACAGTAACGATGCGCTGGCCCAGACAGGCAATGCCATCATTGATGTTAACGCCCCGGAAATTACCGCAGTCAACAGCCTGACCTCGGATGGCCCTTACAATGAGGGCAAAGTGATCCAGCTTGAGGTGTCTTTCAATGAGGTCGTCGATATTACCGGAATTCCAGCCCTCAACCTGGATACCGGTGGCCAGGCCACCTACTCCAGCGGTGCCGGCACGGATAAACTGGTGTTCAGCTACACGGTTGGCAGTGGTGAGGACAGCTCAGATCTGGATGTCGGTAGTCTGGATCTGTCAAGTGGCAGCATTACCGACCTCGCCGGTAATTCAGTTGATGTAAGCACGCTGCCAACGGGGGCGCAAGCCAACTCTCTGGCCACCAATGCAGCACTTGAAATTGATACGACTGCTCCTTCATTACCCGGCCTGGGTGCAGTCAATTTCTGGGTAGGCAACAGCGGTGAGAATACGGCAGGGCGGATATTTATTTATTCAGATGGTATGCAAGCGCTTAATGCTAACGAAGTCAGCCAGATGACAGCGGACTGGAGTAAGCTGTATGTTGAAAATACAGAAACTGGTGATCGGTACTACTTTAAGTCTGATGACTTTTTAGCCAGCAGCTTCGAACGGAATCCATCGATCAGTCACGAGATGAAAATAGACCTGACACAGAGCGGGGCTGATGCGTTTGAAAAAGACTTCCGGGGCTACAGTGACTGGCCAGACACCATGGTGGTGCATGTGGAAGAGGGTTTTCTGGTGGATCGTGCCGGCAATGGCTACTCCTTCTCATCACCTCAAAATGGCTTGGATATGGAAATTCTCTCACCTTCTGAAGCAGTAACCGCACTGGGGAGGCAGGGTAATAGCATCACAGACATCAGTGTTGTCTCAGTGAATGATACTTACAAGGCAGGTGAGGAGTTGCTGATTCAGGTTGATTTTAACCACGTTGTCAAACTGGATTACAGTACAACGCCGGAACTGCGGTTCGAGATTGGTGGTGTTCAGCAGACAGCGGTTCTTGATACCTCTGCTCATCAGAGCGGTGAATACAACAACAGTTTTCTCTACCGTTACACCATCCAGAGTGGTGATAATGTTACGGGCAGTATTTCCATGGCGGCGTCTAACGCTATTGATACAGTGTTTAAGGAACCCGACTCATACACATGGTCTGCTGGCAAAGTTAATGTTAGTTCAAGTAGAAACATCACCCTGACCCCACCTTCAGGAGCTGGTTCCCTGGATAACAGTAGCTCGGATCTGATTATCGATACGACCGCTCCGCTTACCACCATTGCCTCGGCCAGTTATGACCCCGACACCAATCAGCTAGAACTGTCGGGTTCAAACTTCAATGATATTTTGAGTGGTAACACTGCTGCCGACAGTGCTGAGTTGAGGCTGGTGCTGGACTGGAGCAAGATCAGCTACAAGGTCAATGGCTCACTGACTGAGAGCTTCAGTGAAGATGATGTTCTGTCTGCCAAAGTGCTGGATAACAGCACACTCATTATTGAGTTGGCAGCCGCTAAGGCTGACAGTATCGAGGCTAGCTCCGGCGGTGATTATAGCGATGATAAGTTGGATATTTCGGCTGGGTTTATCAAGGATCTGGCCGGTAATGCTTCAACCACCGATGCGCTTTCTGCGGGTAGCGTAAGTCAGTCGGACCTTAAAGCGCCTGATTTGATGTCATCCCTTGCCTCGAACAATGAGTTGACACTAGACTTCTCCGAAACCCTTTCCGGTTCGCCTGCGACCTCTGACTTTACCGTCCAGATTGATGGCAGTGCCCGGCAGGTGACCGGTGTTGCTGTTAACGGTCAAGAAGTCACCGTCACCTTCAGCGGTGCTCAGGTTGATGGTTCAGAACAGTTACTGTTCAGCTATACCGGCAGTAGCCTGAGCGACAGCAGTGGTAATGATGTTGTTGCTATCAGTGACCGGGTGGCAGGCTTTGATCATAGTTCCAGTGCAGGTCTGGATACTCTGATTGGCGATATCGGGGACGATATTTTTACCATTGACCATGACGACGTCACCGCTTCTGGTGGCCTGGGTGCTGACATCTTTGATTTCAATGCCAGCGGCACGGCGCAAGACCCTGCCGAACTGATGATTACCGACTTCAACACCGATGAAGGTGACGTGCTGAAGCTGGATGATATCCTGGTGGACCCTAGCGACAGCCTTGATGAGCACTTCCATTTTGTGGCCAGTGGCAGCGATACCATTATGGAGATCAGTGCCAATCCCAATGGTGATGTCACCAAGAAAGTCACCTTCAAGGATGTTGACCTGTTCTCCCTGGGCAGCAGTGATGCCGATATTCTTAATAACCTGATGAATAACAACAACCTGGATCACGGTGCCGGTTCTTAGTGACTTTCAGCCGGATGTCTGGCCAGAATCACAAGGTTGTAGCAGACAACCGATGACCATCAGTGGGCGTCAATCCGTTCGGAGCCTTTGCATTGGCAGCGGGATAAGCCAAAACACCTTTTCAACCATGAGATGCCCGCTTCAATACCCGCCCGAAAGCGAAATAGCG
>NZ_JAHHPM010000067.1 GCF_024606345.1 Endozoicomonas sp. YOMI1 | reverse complement strand
CCCTCGACCGCCGGAATCACAATCCGGAGCTCTGCCAACTGAGCTACGCCCACCATCAATATCTGAATCAGGGAAAAAACCTCATCCCTCATCAGACGCGGCTGATTATAAGGAACGCTGTTCAGCTTGCAAGTATGACCCGTTCTTTTTTTCTGCGATTTACCACTATATTTCAATGATCGTCTGCTAATCTAAGTAACTTTACTCATCACTTCTCAAGGTTTTACGCATGAGGCATACCATGCTCACTTCCTGTATAGCTCGAATTCAGCAGTCTGTTTTCAGCACGATCACGTGGCTCATCTGTCTGTCATTAATACTGCTATCGCCACTAGAAGCCTACTGTTCTTCCAATTCAAACTTACGTATTAATCAGACCGTTTGTTATGACAACCAGTGTCCACTGGACACTGACTTCTATTTTGAGTTTGAAAATATGCATCTGATCAAGGGACTGTTTACCGGGCAAAACTACGATCAGATAGCGGAAGTACCAACATTAGGTGGTTGCCGCAATGATGCCTGGAACTTTTTTAACTGGGCCTCTACCAGCAAGGGCATCCCGGCAACGTCCCTGAAGGTGCAAACTGATCGACTTGGCCCACTCAACAAATCCACCGTCCTCTCGGAAATTGAACGTTTGGCAGAGCAAACCCATAGCGAAGCCGGACCTCATCGAATAATGATCAGTTTCAGCGGGCATGGTACCCGTAGACCGGATACCAGTGGTGATGAGTTAGATCATATGGATGAACTCATGGTCTGTGGTCGCGATATTATTTCGGATGATGAGCTTCATCACGCCTTCAAACGCTTTCATAACAGCACAAGGCTGCTGGTATTTGTTGACACCTGCCACTCCGGCACTATGTTTGACCTGCCCTATCGGTATGTATACAACACACTGCATCCGGATATTGTCGAAGAGATTGATACAGGAAGGGACAGGGACATTCCAGCCTATATGATGGTGATATCCGCCAGCCGCGACAGAGAAACTGCAGCCGATGCTTTTTTACCAAGCCTTGGTAGTATCGCCTGGAGCAGACAGGGGGACTTTAGCAACCGAATGATCAAGACATTGAAAGAGGTGTATTACCATAACCTCTATGTGAGGAATATTCCAGCTCTGCTTCTTGACCAGAAACTGCATGCCCAGAACAGTTACAACCCGAATCAACATGCCGTTCTTTCAACCAATTTTCGTCCGGACAAAGACCTGAAGTTGTTTGGCTGGTAGCAGTCCCTTAACAGACAACTATTACTAGGAGGCTGTCCGAGAATAGACTGCCATGCTGCGGCGACAGCAAATTGGTCTAAAAATCCGCTTTTGTTCGGCAAATAGCCC
>NZ_JAHHPM010000066.1 GCF_024606345.1 Endozoicomonas sp. YOMI1 | reverse complement strand
CGTAGCTATGTGACCGGAGTTGTAACGCCGCAGAGTGACTGATTACTTAGTCAGAAAATATGATTTCATTTGGTTAACTACTTATCACCTTTCGCTAGAGGAAAAACACCATAGAGGCAGAATTAGTTAAAAATCTAAGTATTCATAAGGAACTAATGCAGCAGATGACGAACAGGAAATGAATCCAGTAGCTCATAGACCATGCTTATTCTGGCAGTTGTCGTTTAAAAATCAGTAATAATTCCTGCCCTTCCAGTTTTGCTAAAATCCCGTTTTATGGCCTGTTAAGGTTTTCAAAAGAGAAATCAATGAGCAATGACGTAGTATTTGGCCTGCATGCAGTGCAGAGCCTGTTTGAGCGGTCGCCCGAAAGATTATTAGAACTTCAGGTCCAGAAAGGTCGTACGGATAAGCGTATCAATGCCCTGGTGGATCAGGCCAGAGATCAGGGCGTTTCTGTCCGATTTGTTGAGCGCAGCCGTCTGGATGCCAAAGTGGATGGTGTGCATCAGGGCATTATGGCCAGAGTCTCTGCTGCCCGGGTTTACCGGGAAGAAGATCTGGAGGATATCCTTGATGGACTGGATAAACCACCATTTTTGTTGATTCTGGATGGTGTTACTGACCCACACAATCTGGGGGCCTGCCTGCGGACCGCCGATGCGGCAGGCGTGCATGGGGTTATTGTGCCCAAAGATAAGTCGGCCAGTCTCAATGCCACAGCAACCAAGGTGGCCTGTGGTGCGGCCGACAATGTACCTCTGATTCAGGTGACTAACCTGGCACGGAGTATGGCATGGCTCAAGGAGCGAGGTATCTGGATGATTGGAACGGCAGGTGAGAGTTCCGGCAATCTCTATCAGTCAGATTTAACCGGCGCTCTGGCTCTGGTCATGGGCGCAGAAGGGAAAGGAATGCGTCGCCTGACCAGAGACCTGTGTGACTCGCTGATTTTTATTCCAATGGCCGGTTCTGTCAGTAGCCTTAATGTGTCGGTTGCTACCGGGGTGTGTTTATTTGAGGCGGTTCGACAGAGGCAATGATTGTCACCACCTTGTTGCCCTGGATTTCAGTGAAACTCGTCTTTGAATAAATCACCGATTCACCAAGCCAGTTCAAAAAGACTGGCTTGGGTGCAGCGGATGATCCAATTGCTCCTCTTGGGATGCTATAAATTTACGATATGCAGATAACTGCCACTTAACCCGCAATAATAAAGGATCACTCGGACTTGTCCGAAAACCCAGATTTCGAACAAAAAAGTGGTCAAAAGGAACACCTGCAACTCTTTGCACAGTTAGCTGGTCAGCCGTTACCATCTCTTTATCCATATGATCCATCGCAAGCCAGATCAAAAATCGTGGCAATATACTGACAAACATGGCTTCTGTTAGAACGGGCTCCTCCGTATCAGAATAGTGCCCGTTATCTTTTAACCAGTGATAAATCTGGCTGCAAGCTTCTCCAACGGTAGCTTCATTCTGGTATTGTTGTAAATCATCAGTTGGGGGGATGATATCCTGTCCAAAGCTTTCACGAAAAGACTCAATGAATTCTTTTAAAAATTCCTGAAATTGCGGAGGTAATGGCGTGTAAACCAGATTCTGGATACCAACATCAATGGTAATGTCTTTTGCCAATTCCGGTGAGAGTGATTTAACAGCAAAATCCCGTCCATCAATAGTAAATCGATCGATTTGGCAAATAGTCCCGCGCCCAAGTGTTTCAATATGCCAAACAGAGACTGCTGAATCTGCCCTGTTAACAATGGATTCACTACCGCCGTCAATATCAGCTGTGCCTGATCGGTCTGACATGGCTCCTTCAGAACGCAATCCGGTAGAACGCAATCTGGCATTAGCCACATTGCGCTCGACAATCTTCTTTATTTCCTCAGGATCAACCTTGCCTGACAAATACTCACCCTGATATCGCCCTGGAAACTAACGACTTACCCGCGTTACAGGAATCTTCTGATGGGTTTTCATGAGCCGATCGCAACTGAGTATCAGGGCTACTGACACTGAAAATGGTTCTTGATGATGAAGTGGCGGGAAAGGTAGTCTCTAAACCCATATTACCAGTACCGACGCTAGCCAATCCCCCGGTGCTGCTGCTGATAATACTACTACCATTACTACTACTACTACTACTACTACTACTACTACTACTACTACTACTAAATAGTTGCGTCCACATTATTCTCTCTGATCCGCCTGATATTAGAAATTGACTTGAATGAATCAAAGAAGTTCATTTTTAATTCTTATGATTGCCTGTTTCAATTTTGAATTGATAAAACAGGTCTATGGCCTGAGCGAGACCACTGATCGCCTGAAGATAAAGTCGGGGCATTAATTCATAACGTACTTTTACTTCGGCGATGGAGTTAAATACGCCTGCGCCATATTGCACCCGCAGGCCCGGAGCAATCGTGCCGCCAATGGTGACCCGGGTGTCATCACCACTGCCCTGGGTGTCGAGAGTGACATCCGAGAAGCCAATTTTTTCACCAATGGAGGTAACTACGCCGCCAAACTGGCTGACACCGAAACCGATCAGCATGGTTTGTACTGCCGAATTGTCACCATCTTCGAGTCCCCGCCCTCTGAGCAGATAAGACCACTGTTCCTGCTGTGGCAGGGATGGGTCCGAATAGATAGAAAACTCCGGCCGGGATGGTGCTCCTCTAACCTGAATACCTACTGATACATCGCCTTCTATGCTTTCAGGGTTGCGAATAGCGTTCACCGCCAGGTATGGGCTTGACAGCGGGCCAGAGAAAATAATATTGCCCTCTTTAATCAGCAGGTCCTGACCGAATTGATGATAGCGGCCGCTGGTCAGTTGAATAGAGCCATCGGCAGTCATTGGTTTTCCGGGTTGAAGATTAAGCAGCAATTGGCCACCAAGGTCTGATTTCAGCCCATAGGCGTCGATTTTGATGTCTTTGCCTAAAACCACATTCACATCCATGGTGAATGGCGGACCTGCAGGCAACAGTGTTTTTCTGGTTCCCGGGGTGATAATCACGACATCATCAGAGGGAGTAACGGCTTGCCCGGGCAGTTGTTTGATGCTCGCTCTTGCCCAGGGAATGGTGATGTTACCGGTCAGGGTTTGCGCTTCTCCAATGGTCAGCCTCAAATCGGGGGAGGCTCTCAGCTGGAGGATGCCCGGAACTCTGGCTCCCAGGTTTTGCCCTTTTATGTCAATAACACCGGAAGGGGGCAGCTGTTGCCAGTCGAGATGACCTGACAGCTTCATGTCACCGTCGTCTATCTTCATGCGGCCACTGACTTCGGCTTTATTGCCAACCACATTCAGCTCAGTGATCAGATGGCTGACTTTGACCATTTCCTGTTTAGCGGCCAACCGTCCTGCACGGAGTTTCAGGTTGCCAAACAGCAAGGGTTCTTTCAGGGTTCCCCCCATGCGTGTGTCAGCGGATAAAATGCCATCAATATGACTGATATCCGGAATCAGTGGTTGCAGAAAGTACAGACGCATATCCTGCAGTCTGGCTTGCCCACTCAGTGTCTGGTCACTGTGCATATTGTCGATGGCCAGATTGATGTGAGCGAACCCCAGCTGTTTTGAGTCAAAGTCAAACTCTGCCTGTAAATTATCCTCCTTCAGGTTAATCACGGTGGAGAGTTTTTGATAGTTCACAGAAGCTGAATTGTCTGAGTTACTGGTAACTTCACCCGGTGTCGTCTGGATTTGGATATGGGCTATTGGCTGGCCGCTATCCCATTGGATATTACCACTGCCCGAGAGTATGGCCTGCCAGTTAAGGTTGCCTGGCAGCAATGGTTTCAGGGTTGACAGGTTAAAGTCTGATAGCCGAAAGCGTGTTGTTCCATGGTTGGCTGAAAATGTTGATGCATCAATACAGAGCCTTGCCGGTTTGGCCAGCCAGCATTGATCCGTCAGTTTCACTGTTTCATCGCTAGCATTCAGCCCGATGGTGACAGGCTGCTCCAGAGACCAGGTATCCAGCGGTGTGATTACCCTGGCACTGGCTAACTGTCCCTGCCATTTGCCACGGCTGTTACCATGGGCGCCCTGCCAAACTCCGTTAATCTGTAACTCACCGGCTACCGGCTCACCTTGAGTTTTGAGGGATATTTGATGATTCCGTTCACTGCCATTGGCAATCAACAGCAAGTTTTTCAGCTGAATATTGCCACTGTTTACAGAGTCTGCCTCAACCGTGGTTTTACCTTCCAGTAAGGTTGCTCTGGTTAATTCGCCATTAACTTGTAACCGGTTGATACTGGTCTGTTGAACATCTATGGATGGGCTATCAAAGCTGAATGAAAGCTTTGGATGTTTATCGCTCCCTGATAGCTTAACGCTGCCGTGTAACGAGCCTTTCAGGTCTGGGGTAATCATATCCAAAGACTTTGCATCAAGTTTGGCACTCAGGGATAACTGTTCTGCGATTTGGCCACTGATGTTAAGACGGTTCTCGCCAAGCGCTGCATAAAAGCGGTGAATATTAACCTTGAAGGGTAAAGCGGCCATTGGCCTGACCTGACCCTCAGATGCCAGTTTTCCAGTCAACTCAAGGGGATTATTCAGTAATGAGCCATTGATAATCAGTTCCGGAATGCTTAGCTGCCATGAACCATCTGCCATTATGAATTGAGTCGTTACTTTGCCGCTCAGCCTTCCGGGAAGATCCCGTAGCCATAATTCTGGCTGTAGTTTTGAGAGCAGAATATGTCCTTGCCAATGAATTCCATCTTTCCAGTTAATTGTTCCGGTCAGTTCCAGCGGTTTTTCGGAAAGATTGCTTTCATCAGCAGGACTGAGTGACAGTGCTTCAATATTTAGCTGTTGCAAACTGCCAGAGGTGACCAAACTCAGTTGGGTTGCTGGCTGCTTAGCCACGTTAATGGATGTGTCCAGTGAGAGCTGATACTGATTCAGGTTGCCAGTGATCCTGGCTAAGCCATTGCCGACTGAAACCCCGGGTTCGTTTTCTTGCAGCGGCCATTGGAGTTCCGGCCATTTCAGGGCAACGCTTAGCGGGAAGTTGGGGGCAAAAAGGCCAATATTTCCCTCAAGTGTGGTATTGATGGAGCCTCGGGTGGCAAGCCGCAACTGCAGTTGACTGAGATCTCCCGAGGCTTCCAGTGATAGCTTATCGCCTTTAATGGCTGTCAGCCCGGGAATATTGAAATCATCCAGAAGGGTGGCATCCAGATTCAGGCTTAATGGATAGCTTTCAGATAGCTGTATCTCACCGTTTACAAGAATATTTGCCCTGGTTTGTTCTGCCTTGAGTTTCAGGTGGGTGATGTGAGTCGCTTGCCAGTTGAAACTCAGCTCCAGCGCTTTAAGGGTTTCATCAATATCACCCTGCTGGTAGCGGGCATTGGTTAGTGTGAAATTTTCCAGACTGATGGGCATTGGGAGTTTTATTTCCGGAAGTGTGATCCTTGAGAGATCAATCCCTGCCGACGTTTGTTTGTTGGGTGTTAACGCTTTTGGGGTGGACGTTGCGCTTTGCTGGCCTATTAACACAATCTGCAGGTTGTCTGCCCGAACTTCAGGGATAAACAGCTGACTATTCTGTATACGGACGGTTGCTGCAAAGGTATCCAGGGAAACCGTGGTTCCTGAAAAGGTGACATCAAAATCCTGGATATGGATCTGGTTGATCAGAATATCCAGCGGAAAATTCAGGGTTGTATCGGGAGTGGTCGGTGCTGACGGTTCGGTTGCTGCCACCGTTGGCTGAATCTCAAGGTTGCCGCCTTCGATTTCCAACAGTTGAATCGGCAGTTGCCTTGTTAACAGTTTTCCGAGTTGCCACTTAAGCGTTATATCATCGGCCTGAAACGCGATCTGGCTGTCTTGCCATCGGAGGTTCTTAATATTCCAGCCCGTCATCAGCTGACCCTCAGCCAGCTCCCCATCAAGCGCTGGAAGAGCGTTGATCAGTTGGCGCCAGAGCAGGGTGTTGCCGGTGTGAGTAAACAGCAGCAGTGAGACCAAGGTAATCAGGAAGACGGCTGTGACTAATAGGCACCGCTTTATCAAAGATACGCTGTTCAGGTATTGATCTGGCTCTACCGGGGCAGTCCCGGCATATTCAGATTTATGGTCTGGAGCGTTGCTCATAAATCCGGCCCCATGGAAAAGTGGATTTGCCAGGGAGAGCCAGGCTCACTGATCGCAAAAGCAAAATCCAGTTTCAAAGGACCTAAGGGCGTAACCCAGCGTATGCCCGGACCTGCCCCTGTTTGCCATTCAACCTGACCTTTTTGGTAGGAGTTAGTTGCGGTTCCGCTGTCAACAAATAAGGCGACCCGCCAGTTTTCAACAATTTCATAGTCATACTCAATACTGGCTACCGAAAGGTACTGGCCGCCAATCAGCTGGCCGCTGCTGTCCCTTGGGGATAGGCTGTCATAACTGTAACCACGGACCGTCTGGTCACCACCGGTAAAGAAGCGAATGGAGGGAGGGATATTTTGAATGTCATCCACCCAGATGGCGCCTTGCTCGATTCTGCTGATCAACCGATGATGCTGGTAAAACGTGGTCAGCCATTTGGCCCGGCCCCACACTTTGATAAAGTCAGCATCAGACTGCCAGGCTTTGGCAGAGGTTTCGATTTTCAGGTTGTAGAGGTGTCCGGAGCGGGGATCCGTTGGGGTGCCAACCACTTTCCGGCGGTCAAATGACATGCCGGGTATTAGCAACAGGTTATTGCTGTTTTGCAGCCCCTGGGTGTAGTTCTCATAATCTACCCGGATAAAAAAGTTCTGGTCCCAGTTACCCGGTCGCTTTTTCCATTTATTAATAGAAGCGGAAACGAGTTGACTGTCTGTATCCTGTACTGAAGTTCTCTGGAAACCGCTATCCAGGCTGTAGTATTCGAGCAGAGGGTTGCCATAGGGGATTTTATAGCGCCCGCTTAGTTCCTGACCTGTTTGGGACACTTTAATATCGCTGGTAAAACTGTGCCCTTTTTTATCCATCCATGGGTTATCAATACTCAGGGATACCCTCGGGCCTTCGTCCGTAGAGAAACCAATGCCTGTCTCCAACTCCCAGGCTGTTTTGGGTATCACACTGACGAAAATCGGAACTTCACCATCAACCGCTTTATCTTTGAGGGGGCGGACTTCAATGGATTTAAAGTATCCGGTTGCGGAAAAGTCCAAGTTCAACTGGCTGAGCTGTTCAGAGCGATAGGGTTGCCCCGGTGCAAAATTGATCATGGTGTTCAGCAACTCTCGGGTAGCTTCACTAACCGGGGCGTCATAAATAACCGGTCCGAACCGGTATCGTCTGCCGGATTTCATGGTCAGGGTAATATCAGCCCGATGTTGGGCCGGGTAGACTTTGATCTGGTGTTCACTCAGGTCTGCATCAAAATAACCACGGGCCAGGGCCAGTTGATTGAGTCCTTTTTTCAGCGACTCATATTGGCCATCATTCAGGACATCGCCTACTTTTAGCCGGTTCTGCCTGATCAGCTGAGTAAACGCACTGTCTTTTCTGGCATCACCTTCCAGATTGATTTGCAGGGACTGGACAATCACTGGCTGACCCGGGTTGATAGTGATGGTGAGCTGACTGGTTGCCTTTTTGCTTCTGTGAAAGTCAATGGTGGGCTGGTAATAACCCAGGGCCATTAGTGATTTTTGCAGGGCCTCCCGGATTTCATGCCGGTATTCATCCAGTTGTCCGGGTTTGATGGCAGGCAGGTTATCAAGATAGAGCGTTGCATTTTGCAGTAATGCTTTGTCTAGCCCGTTGATTTTATAGGTCAGAGGTTTTGCCGCCCAGGCTGATGCAGAAAAAAACAGGATGATAAGCAGCCACAGGCCGATTCGCCGCTTCGGTGGATAGATAAGTGCTGTGCTTTCGTGATCGGCCATAACTTAATGATAGTGGCTACGCATTCCCGGCAATAAAAACGGTAAAATGGATAAAGCTGAGCGTTCGCGCTCTCTGGAATCTATATCGACCTTTGGAGCATGACTCTCATCGTTGAATGGATTTGCCACACAGCCATTTGAGCAGCCATCCTTTCCTTTTGCATAACTTATTGTTTCATATTGCCCTTTTGATGCCTTAAAGCATTATTGGCCAAACGGGATGAGTATGTTTTCAGCTTACTGACAGGAGAGGACCTACTGTTTATTTTCAGAATTTGCCTGAATACCTGAAGCGGGGTAAATCACCACGTTGATATCGGATATTACCAATGAGGCAGACCGTGTCTCCCCTTGCAACCAACGTAACAAATCTCTAAAATTCCGGCTCTTTGTATGCTCCGGTCAATCTGTCCGGTGTATATTTGATTCTCAATGGAGCCTTTTTGGTCAAAAGTTGATCAGGCTGTCCATTGTGGATGAAGTAATCGGTGGGCGCCTGCGCTCACACTCTCCTTGCCTTACTGCTTTATAGAATCCGGATGTCGGAGGTAAAAATTGCAGGAGGCTATTTAACCCGTAAGGAGCAAATAATGCGTCATTACGAAATCGTTTTCCTGGTCCATCCGGACCAGAGCGAGCAAGTACCTGCCATGGTTGAGCGCTACACTCGCGCTATCACCGAAAATGGTGGCAAGGTACATCGTCTTGAAGACTGGGGTCGTCGCCAGCTGGCTTACCCAATCAACAAGATCCACAAGGCTCACTACGTTCTCATGAACATTGAGTGTGGTAACGAAACTCTGGATGAGCTGACGGAAAACTTCCGCTACAACGACGCGGTTATCCGTAACATGGTTATTCGTCGTGATGAAGCCATCACGGAAGCTTCTATCATGCTGCAGTCTGAAGAAAAGCGTGATCGTCGTGACGATCGTCGTGAAGACCGCCGTGAAGACCGCCGTGAAGAACGAGCCTCTGAAGAAG
Organism: Endozoicomonas sp. YOMI1; assembly: GCF_024606345.1. Classification (GTDB taxonomy): domain Bacteria; phylum Pseudomonadota; class Gammaproteobacteria; order Pseudomonadales; family Endozoicomonadaceae; genus Endozoicomonas. The sequence continues at coordinate 2,706 of NZ_JAHHPM010000066.1, read as the reverse complement.
CCGTTGAAGACGAAGTAGAAGAGTCTGAAGAGTAAGACCTGACGCTCAGTCGTTTACGACTATTTATCTTATCGTTCATGACTGCTCAGGTTTCTGCTTCAAGCAGCTCTTTACCATACAAGCATAAATCCAAGGAGGCGTTGCCATGGCACGTTTTTTCCGTCGCAGAAAGTTCTGCCGTTTTACCGCTGAAGGCGTGAAAGAGATCGATTACAAAGATCTGAACACTCTGAAAGCTTATGTTTCTGAAACCGGCAAGATCGTTCCTAGCCGTATCACCGGTACCAAGGCTCGTTACCAGCGTCAGCTGGCAACAGCGATCAAGCGCGCTCGTTACGTGGCTCTGCTGCCATACACCGATCGTCACTGATTTATTCATAGGGTATAGCTGATGCGTGGACTGGCGGAACTGGTAATGCGTGGCCCGAAACAGGCAATGATCCTGGCCACTGTGTTTGCCTGTATTCCCATGCTGTTCTGGGTGAGTGCAGCCATCATGTCACTGGTGGTACTACGTCGTGGTGCCAGTGAAGGGCTGAAAATACTCACCTGGGCTGTGCTGCCGGGTATTGCCTGGGCAGCCATGGGACAGTTCTCCACGATCATCGGTTTGACAACTACCGTGGCTTTGGCCCTGGTATTACGCCAAACGGTTTCCTGGCAGAAAACACTACTGGCGCTGCTGCCGGCCGGAGCTTTAATCGCTTTGGTTATGGCGCAGCTGACTCCACAGCAAATCGCCCTGATCAGCGATCTGGTCATGACATTTATTCGTGACTACATTAAGCAGGCAGGGCAGAGTACGGACGACTTAGTAGCGGGCATCAGGCCGTTGGTAGAATACGGGGTTATTGGTGTGGTCACCTGGTTTAACCTGGTGAGCTGCATCCTCGGGCTGGTGCTGGCCAGATCCTGGCAGGCGCAGCTTTATAACCCGGGTGGATTCCGTGAAGAGTTTCACCAGATCCGCCTGCGGTTACCGGTAGCCATGGGGCTTCTGGCATTTACCCTGGTGGGAGCAACCTTTGTTCCTTTCCTGCTGGTGCTGGTTCCTGCTGCTACGCTGCCATTGCTGGTGGCGGGGCTTGCCATGATCCACGGGCTGGTGGGCATGAGACAACTGGGAAGCTTCTGGTTGGTAGGGTTTTACATCCTGTTGATTTTTGTCACGCAACTGGCGTACCCGGTCATTGTTTTAACTGCATGTCTGGACAGTCTTTTTGATTTTCGCGCCCGCGCGAATAACCGACTGCATCAGAGGTGACAGGTACTAGATAGAGGCTAGCGAAATGGAAGTAATCCTGCTCGAAAAAATTGCCAAGCTTGGTAAGCTGGGCGACAAGGTCACCGTTAAAAACGGTTATGGCCGTAACTTTCTGATTCCTTTTGGTAAGGCCCTGCCTGCCACTGCAGAGAATCTGGCTACTTTTGAAGCTCGTCGCGCTGAGCTTGAGAACGCGGCTAACGACCAACTGAGCAGTGCTCAGAAGCGCGCTGAAGAAATGGCTGAAATCGAACTGACCCTGATCGCCAAAGCAGGCGACGAAGGCAAGCTGTTCGGTTCCATCGGTCCCCGTGACCTGGCTGAAGCCATCACTTCTGCCGGTGTTACTGTTGCCAAGAGCGAAATCCGTCTGCCAGAAGGCCCAATCCGTGCCGTTGGTGAGTACGATGTTGGCATCCAGCTGCATTCTGATGTTGCTGCGACTATCAAGGTGTTCATCGAAGCTGAATAATCAGTTCGGTTAACAGATAGATTAAAAACCGGAACTCTAACGGGTCTCCGGTTTTTTTAACCCGGTTTTATGGCAATTCATCGGTTGTTTTCCCTTTCTACGGAGAGAAGGGCTGTCCTGAGATTAACCGTTGAGCGTTGCAATAAGTTGCTCAAAAAATTCTGGACAGTGAGTCCTTATCTCTTTCACGTTAAGTGCTGCTGATGTTAACGGATGGATGGGGTGTTTATTAACCCATTCAAACAGCAGGCCATGCTCAAAATACACGGTCTGTGGCCCACCCTGGTTTTGCTTTTTGTCTATTGCTGCCGGCCATGAAATTAAATTTCCACCAATGGGGCAACGATAGGCTGATGACTCGTTATCACCCGACTCACTCAGAAGGTCTTTTGCCAACTTCAATTGCCCGGACCACTCAACAAGTTCTTTAATCCTTTGTGGTGATGGGGATTCTCCGGCTGCAAAAAGGTAGCGGATGAGGTTCCAGCCAGGATCACAGGAGATAGGAATGTGATCAAATTTCCTCCTGGGCAAGCCGATTTTGCAGGCAATCGCCAAGATCCATTCAGTTCCATCGGCTGTGGCGGGGATCTGGCTGAATGCTGAAATATAAGCCATTCCCTGCTGGATGTTGCTAACGGTCTGCTCAGGCAGACAACTCAGAAACTCATCGGTTTGTTGTTGCGGGAAATAGGCCAGCGCATCCTTGTCATCCAGCCATTGCAACGCCCGATAAAGATGACCCGTTTCAAGGCCCCGTTCGGTTTCAGTCAGTTTCTTTGACAGGCGATAAGCCAGGAGCTGCGGTTTGTCTCCGGTACAAGTTTGTAATGCCTTTAACTCATCAAATCCAAGTCCCGTACACATACCAATTCTATGCACGTTATGGCTCAGCAGTAGATTACCCAGAAAATCCATGGTTAAGGGTATGGAGCCTGGTTTTCGGGAGACTTCATCTTGCTGGCCAAGT
>NZ_JAHHPM010000065.1 GCF_024606345.1 Endozoicomonas sp. YOMI1 | reverse complement strand
TCACGCCCTTCGACAGGCTCAGGACGAACGTGGTTTTGAAACTCAGAAATGTACAAATTATTCCGGGGCAATTCCTAACCAAAACGCTTTATCGCAAAGACTCCGTGGCTAAAAAGTACGTTATTCAAGGGCAATTTCCGAGAAGGTGCTCTGTTGAGGCGGGTGAAGCCAGTTATCGATAATCAACATGGCTTTATTCATGCCGTCTTCTATCAGGCTTTTGTCGTCAACCTCCAGTGAATCAAGGGCTGCTTTTATTTTGACAATGATTGGCTCACGCATGGAGATCAGCTCATCACTGATGGGCAGGGAAAGTATGCTGATGGATTGCAGGATATACAGGTCATCGGCCGCCATATCCGGTGCAAACAGAACCAGCCGGAGAACGGTAAGAGCCACCAGGTTTTCCACATTATCCAGCGTTTCCTGTTCGATCACATCATCACTCTGGCGGTCAGCGTCGATCTGGATGATCGCCTGATAATAACTGTTGGCGATAGAGGTAATAATCTGGATCAGCTGCGTCCGCATGTCCAGTTCCGGTTTGCCAAAATAGAATTTCTGGCGGCGAAAGGAGTCGGTCATTTCCTGATTGGCAAAATTGACACCGATCATTTCTTCCTCCGGGTAGAAGGAGACGACATTGAGCATCTTCAGCCGTGACCAGGCGTAGATCTTCTTTCTTAATGAGTCAGTAGTACCATATTCAAAAATATTCACAAAAAAATGCGCCATCGACCGGCTGATCACATCCACCACTGTGTCGTCATGGACCAGTGCTTTCACCATGGCCTGGGTTGAGAATCCCACGGCTGCCAGCAGGTAATCACCATAAGATGCCCAGGTGTCCAGCACATCTTGTGATTTGGCTGCCGTCTGTATGTCATGTTTAAGACCCCAGCTTTTCAGCATTTTCAGGTAAATATTTTGGATGTCCTGTTTGGCAAACGCAGGGTCCAGGGCTTTCAGGGCAGCGAAAACCTGCCGGGTGAAATGCTGAATTTCACCCTGCTCCCTGAGTATCTCAAAGCCAGACTTCAGTCTTGCCACTGCCAGGGTTTTCACCACCAGGTTGTCTTCACTAAATTCGGCGTGAAAATAACGCTGGGTATAGGCAGCCAGGGCCAGTATGGCAGCGGCCTGAGACTGTGGGTAATGTTCCAGGTGAGCCAGCAGATGACTGGACAGGCTCCAGTAACGGGTTAGCAGGCCTTCCAGTGTTGCACGGTATGAGCGGCTGGTCTGGGCTTCAATACTGAGCTTACGGTTAAGGGCATTGACTTTGTCGGCCAGTTCATCCTGGATCTGTTTGTCCTCTGGCGACAGAATACCCGTGGTGCTGCCAATCCCGTTTTTGATCACCGTTTGCAGGTGCACAATGGCCGGTTCTCCCAGGGAGCGCAGGCCAAAATCAAAAATGGAGGTCAACAGGTAAGAAGATGCCAGATACCAGTATGAAGGCTGGCCAGCCAATAGCCGACGGGCAGTCAGGGGTTCAAGGATGGCCACCAGTATTGAATAGCCAAGGGCAGTACCGTGGATGGTCATCGTGGATACGGTTTCCTTGTCCGGAAGGTAGCTCTGATACCAGTTGGCAGGTCGGTCCGGGGTTCGAGGCTTTGGTTTCCCGGAAGGCAGCTGGGGAATCTGGCTGATCCATGGTATATCGGGGAATTCAGGCAGATCCTGTACTGAGCCATCCGGAGACGAAAGCCTGAACCAGGTGGTCAGTTGCTGCTGATACCACTGCCTCACCTTTGGATTTGTTTTGTATTCAGGTTCCAGTATTTCCAGGGCCCCCACGACTTCAGGGATCAGTTCCTGACCATACAGTGGCCGGTAGGCCAGCAGGGTTGAACGGATCAGGCTGTCATCATTGGTGACTTCAACGTTTTCCCGGTAATTCTGAACCAGCGCTGCGGCCAGAAGATCAGCACTGGCCCGGTCATCCTTGACCCTCTGCAGGTTGAAGGCTTCTGCCAGATTGACCACCAGAGCCTCCAGGGCGCGCTGGGCATTGGAGCGGGCAAAGTTGGGCTGTTCGGCCAGAATGGCGGTGGCATTTTTTTGCAGGGTATTAAAGTAATGGTTGGCAAATTCCCCGGCCGGAGATGTCGAACTCCCTTTGCCGGTGTCAATGGCACCCCAGTTTTCCAGGCTGCGGCGGGTATTGGAGGAGAACCGTTCAATGGTGGCTTTGGTGGTTGCCATACCGGTTACCTTGGCAAAATGGTCAACCACGGTGTAGATCACCGGTGACTTCCCTTTTTTCAGGAAATAGAGCAGTACTGCCGGGACAGAAACTCCCATAATAAAAATGGAGTTTCTGATGTATTGCTCAGGAACACCCTTGAGGGCGGACTGGATGACCCCGGGCTCTGTCTTCTTTTCGGACATAATGGCCATGCCCTCCAGCTCCGCTATGGCACCGTTTTCATACACGCTGCAGTCCTGATAACTGATCTGCCACTGGTTCAGGAGATCGCAGTAACGCAGGTTTATCAATGTTGAGCGTCGGACCAGTGGATCCATGGTCTGCAGATGGCGCTGGAGGTTGGCGCGAAATGCCGGAATACCGGACCAGTCAACATGGTAATTGAAATGGGTCCTGATACTGTCAGCCCCGTCACTGGCCCTGGCTTCGGGATGAAGGTAAACCATGGTCTGTGCGGCCAGGGCAACCATTGCACTGGCTCGGTCATGATCACCATCAGTTAATGCGAGTCTGGCGGTGGAGGCGATGTTGTCAAGAATGTCCTGCAGGCGGAAATAGGTTTTTCTCGCTTTCTGGGCATTCATGCTGAGAATGGAAAAGGTAAACAGGGAACGGAACAGGAGATCGGTTTGCAGATCATCGGTCTGCTTTTTCAGGTGTTCGTCCGACAGCGTCTTGTAACTGAAGCTTTCCAGCCGGGCGCTGAGATTGTCGGTCAGATGCTGGCTGGTTGACCGCCGGATATTACTGCCGTGGATTTGCAGTAAGGTTAGGAGAAAATCGTAATTATTCTGTTTTAAATATTTTTTGCTGATGTTCAGGGCGATTTCTGAACTTAATGGCACCAGGCCCCAGGCGACCGCCGTTTTCAGCGTGTTCACCAGGCGACTGATCTCCCCGTTTTTGTTTTGCTGCGCTTGCTTCTGCCAGTCAGTTTCAGCCTGATGCACTGCTGCAAAGACGCCTGAACCGGAATACAAAAGCAAACCTGCCATGAAGAGGCATAAAAACATAAGGAGAATACGGTAGGAGCAAGAACCTGTTTTCATTGAGATAAGAAACCGGAGTGATAAATGTCTAATCACTCAAAATAGGCTGTAATGAGCCTGTTGGTGATAAATATTTGTTATTTTTGTTTTATAAGAATGAACGATGATTTATTGGGAGTTTTTTCTCCTGAATATAGTGCTTTGATGATTTGTTTGTCCGAATGAAACAACTTTACTAAAGTTTTTTATTTCGTTCTTTTTTTAAAGCTGGTAATTGATTGAAATAACCATTATTTTTCTATTGTTCTTTCAGGGTTGAACAGAGAGGTCAGGGAGTAAATTCTCTCTAGCGGTGATGGGCTGCATATGGCTCATGAACAGGCTTCCAGACTGATAGTGGACTTCCGTATTTGTTTCTGCGGCTTCTGTTAGGCCGTATAAAGGGGAGACGTTATTTGTTTTGGAGGTTCTCAATGAGTTCTGATCCTGAGTTCGGCAAATGGCGGGAACGGTTCTGGCCGGTTCACAGCTATGAGCTGAAAAAGCTTATCCCCATGATTTTGATGTTCTACCTTATTCTTTTTAATTATACGATTCTCAGGGATACCAAAGATACCCTGGTGGTCACCGGTGCCGGTTCCGGTGCCGAGATTATTCCATTTCTGAAACTCTGGGTTAATGTCCCTTTTGCCATCGGGTTTACCCTGATTTATTCCCGAATGAGTAACCTGGTCAGGAGGAATACACTTTTTTACCTGGTGATTACCACATTTATTCTGTTCTTTATTTTCTTTGCGCTCTGGCTCTACCCCAACCGGGATACCCTGCATTTTCATGACACTTCGGATTATCTGCAAAGTGTTTTACCACCGGGGTTCAAGGGACTGATTGCGGTGATGCGTAACTGGACCTTCTCCCTGTTTTATGTCATGTCGGAGTTGTGGGGCAGTGTCTGCCTGTCCATGCTGTTCTGGGGATTTGCCAATCATATTAATACCATTGCCGAGTCGAAACGGTTTTATGCCCTGTTTGGCATGATGGGAAATCTGGCCCTTCCCACTGCCGGCTTTTTCGTCTACGTTGCCTCCGGAGTCAGGGAGAACCTGCCCGAAGGTGTGGATTGCTGGGGTTATTCCCTGAATCTGATGACCGGGGTTCTGACGCTGGGCGGGGTGTTGATTATTTTGATTTACTGGTGGATGAATCGATATGTCCTGAGTGATCCCGGCTTATACCATCAGCTGGATGCCAATGAGCAAGCCAATGAAAAATTGAGCCTGTCTCTGCGTGAAAGCTTAAAAATGATTATTCATTCCAGATACCTTCTGTGCATTGCCCTGCTGGTGATCAGCTATGGGGTGTGCATCAATATGGTGGAGGTTACCTGGAAAAATCAGCTTCGTATGCAGTTTCCGGATCCGAATAATTACAATCAGTTTATGGGACTGTTTTCAACCTGCACCGGTTTGATGACGATTTTTATGATGCTGTTTCTCACCAATAATGTGATCCGGTATTTTGGCTGGACATTCGCGGCGCTGTGTACGCCGGTCACATTATTGATCACCGGGTCCCTGTTTTTCTGTTTTGTCCTGTTCCGGGACTGGTTGCCTGAAAGTCTGATGCTCTCCCTGGGAGTTGCCCCGTTAATGCTGACGGTTATTTTGGGGGCAATACAGAATATTCTGAGTAAATCCACCAAATACGCCTTGTTCGACCCCACCAAGGAGATGAGTTATATCCCCCTGACGCCGGAACAGAAGGTAAAGGGCAAGGCGGCAGTGGATATTATTGGTAACCCCACCGGGAAATCCACGGGTTCATTGATACAGCAGATATTGATGGTGATGATGGGGTCACTGTCTGCCATTGCACCTTACGTTGCGGTGATTGTCCTCTGTTTCTTCGTGATCTGGATTGCATCTGCCCGGTCGCTGGGCAAGCGTTTCTCGGAAATCACTGAGAAGAAGCATATGGAATAAGCATAATGCTGCTTTTGATTATGGCTCAACCTCAGCATAAAAAAGCTGGCATCGCTTGAGTTCGGTAAGGTAACGGTCCCTGAATGCCCGGTCGATATCGGAAACACGCAGCCAGCTGGTTACGGTATTTCCGGAACTGATGGTTGCCACTCTTGGGTCAACAATACGACAACGGACATTTTCAAACGTTATGGTGTTTTCCCCGGGATGGGTGACCTCATGCACCTTATGCCAGGCGGTCAACATTTGCCCGGCTAATGTGCGTACACCGGGCAAGGTGCTTTGGTGTATTTTCTGCCAGACTTGATCGTCACCCATGGCAAAAAAAAGATCATCAGCCCGGAGTTCTCCTGCCATAACCAGCTGATTCAGGGCATCGGCTGTCCAGAGATAGAGAACCCGTCCCCAGGCGGTAACAAAAATATGCCGGTTCAGTTCAATACTGGCATCGGCGGTCAGCCGCGCGGATTCCAGACTTTTGTAATACCAGTGCTGTGACAGTGGGTCAAAGAAAAGGTCTGCCAGAATAGTGTCTACCTGTTGATCGGTGAGATTTTTTCTTCTGGCAGCGCCCTGCACTATATAATCAAGCCGGTCAGCGGCAAGGTCTGGCAGTGGCCGTTCCAGCCGGGTAAACGAGGGATTTTTTTTGGGGTGTATGGTTTCAGGTGACAGGTGGTGTCTGTTCAGGATTGGGGTAATGTTGTGCCTGTCCAAAAAGTTGATGAACTGTGAATCGTGATAGTTCGGGTTGCCTGCTGAACTGTCAGAAAACAGGTAATCAGAAACATGGCTGAAGGTGCTGTGGGGCAGGTCATGGAGCAGGCCGCTGATCTGTTCCGGAAAGGGGGCACCGAAACGGTTGAGCAGATAGAAGACACCCAGAGAGTGGTCGTAACGGGAATAGGGTTCGTTGTTACTGCCCTGTGAGTCCACCATCTGTATGGGGCCGTACTGGTTAATATGTTTCAGCCTGTTGACTGCCGGGTGGACCAAAAGGGAAGAGAGCAGCCGGGATTGATCGCTTTCCATTGCTTCAAACGATATTGTCCCGTAAAAGGTGTTGATGCTTTCAATGTGACTTTCAATGTCAGAGAGATTTCCGTCGGCGGACAGCTCATGGCTGATGATAACGATAAACGATACCAGACAGCTCAATAGTTTGATCATTGCTTAATTATGTACCCGATGTGCTGACTGTTTTATATAAATGACAGGTGCCAGCCAGACTTTTCGACGTTGACATTTTGTTTTACCGGCAGCACGGCCTGCTCGTGCATTCCCTGGTAACCATGGCCTGAATGACCACCGACAAGTGTAGTCAGCAGGCAAGGATCTGCAAAAAAAATCAGGCTTTGATTTAGACAGCCATGGTCGGAATTGGCGGCTTACAAAACGGGTCAGTGGTTGAATGCCAGAACTTTGTGTTCCATAAACCGGATCAGTACTGTCAGAACCCCCGTCATGGTCAGGTAGATCAAGTCGGCATGGTGAACACCGTTAATGTGTCGTAAGTTTGTGCGTTCAGTCTGGCCGTATAGACCATTAAATACATCAGGGTAATGGTACTGACCAGGGACGAACCTTTCATAACCAGAATGACCTCGTTGCCATAGGCGGGCAGTGCCCGACGGGCGGTATGGGGCAAGATAACCCGCAGCAGTGCCTGTCTGTTCGTCATGCCCAGCGCCTACAGGCTTCCCTGTCGCTGTTTGGCACTGCATCAATGGCTCCCTTGGACAGCAAGGTGGAATAGGTGGCTGAGTTCAGGGCCAAAGCCAGCATGGAGCAGAACCAGGGCTGGCTTAACCAGGGCCATAGAATGCTGTTTTTGATGACATCAAACTGAGCCGGACCGTAATAAATCAGAAATATCTGGATCAGCAATGGCGTGCCGGTAAACAGGCTGATTTTAATTCCCTTCAAAAATGGGATAAGTAATTGTTCCAGCGAGGTGCATTTGGGCTGTCATCAACCATAACAGCTTGTTGCAATAGACCAGCTTGAATCACACTTCCTCTAATGTCTGATTTTCGGGTTTTTAATTTATCGCCTTCCCAGTACCACTTTTGCGCTAATGAATTAGAGCAATTATCCTGCGTCAACTGATTGTGATCATTTACCGTGAGGCAATAGTCTGGATTGAGCCGGGAGCGGTAACGTTCTGCGCCATCCAGCCCCCACAATTGATTACGCTTTCCATGGCAGTAATAGCCTACAATAGCTTGTCCGGCTTTATTGACGTTATGAAATACATCCAGGCAGAGGTTGTCTGCGTCTAGTGACTGTATGCGTACATTTGCTTCGGGTTGAAATACAGGGTGATCCCAGTCAATGTCTATTTCAAATGGTAGTGTGTAAGTTATGGTACGGTAACCAAATGGAGCCACTACAGCATACAAAACACCATAGCGTGATTGTCCGTAATAAGCCCCTATGCTGACCTTGGACTCTACACGGAATTGAGTGCTGCCACGTTTATCGGGCACTGCACGGTACAACACGTCAACAGAAGGTACAAAATTACGATGGCTAATACTATTGAAGAGGTTAGGGTTAAAAATACCTCCATCGTACCACAGCGGTCTTGAGTATGCGCAACCAAAGCTAATATCACCATAAGCATAATCACAGGTATCGCCATGATCCCATGCAATTTTCGCATGTTTATTGGCAGTATTATTTTCAACCCGATACTCCGCATGATTGATTGTCACTGTGCGCGAGTCCGAAAAACTAAAGGAACCTGATGCTCCAGCGCCTACCTTGGGACCCGTTCCATCTACTTCGGCATTAGCGGAAACTGATGCTCCTAAACCAAGATCTTTGGTAAAGCTTTTAGATACATTTGGATTCAGGTTTTGCGGTGCATGGTGAGAAAGAGTGATATCGCTGTCGTTAGATAGTGGACGTGATGTAAATTCAAACCGTTGCAATAGTGGGCCTAAACGCGTGTTTCGGACAGTATTTGACTGCTTCCATGTATCAACTTCATTTTGGCTGTTCGCCAGGTATACCCCTGCGCCAGCTCCTCCAGCGTTACTGTCTGACAAGGAAATTCGTACATACTTGGCGTTGTCAGTATTTGGCCCATTAATGCTACGCATGCGAGTGATATTATATTCTAAATTGACCGATGCGCTGCCTTCACACAAATCAGGTTTGAATGTAAGATCCAAAAAATTAGCTATACCAGACATGCCCAGATGATGGAAGGCAGTGGTGGCGTTACCGCTTTCCCAGTCGTTGGGTAATTTACAGGACAGATTACTGTAAGATAATATGCGTTTTTGGTTGAGTATTGGTGCGTAGCCTACACCTGACAATCCTCGAGTAGTCGTTGGAGCCATAAGCGATTTTGAACTCGGTGCAGTTAAATATTCAGGCATACTTTTCCTGTCTGTTATTTGTTGCAGTACAGTTTCAGTATCAAAAGCCAGGCGAGCAATATCAAGTTTATCATTATTGACCGGAGTTATTTCCGGGGCATCCAGAGTATCCTGGTCAACTGGCGCATTATCAACTGGCGTAGTATCAAATTGCACAAGATCCTGAAATACTATTTCATCTTGATGATGGTAAACCAATGTTACTGGTGCTGTGGTTCCAGTACCAAATAGGGCTTTGGTTTTCTGACTTATCTGGTTACTGTCATTGATGGTTGTTGCGTCGATTAAAATAATACGACCACGCTTCAGTTCAGCGAATACATCCATATCAGCAACGCTTTCAGCTTCACTTGCGAGATTGATATAAACAACATTCTGGGCAGCTATCGTACTCGCCATAGTGTCACCATATAGCGTACTCGCCATAGAGTCACCATCTAGCGTACTTGCCATAGAGTCACCATCTAGGGTGCCCTCCTGTTTCTGTTGGCTAGTGCATTCATTACCACAAGGCGCAGCTAGACAAGGCATTGTGGTGAGTGTACTGAGTAAGACAGCTGTACATGTATATGATTTATTCATAAGAGATACCAAAGGATATTAAAAAAATGATTAATCAGGAACTCCTGACACCAGGGACTTCAAGGCTCCAGCTTGTGATAGATCCCTTTAGATCGACAATCTGGAGGGATGCAAACTAGCTCCACGCCAGTCAAACTGAAATTTGTTTAACTTGGACTTTTGAATAGTTACGCAGGGGAGAGGTCTGAAGCTTTTTAAAGCGTGATTCAAAAGAGCAGTCATCGGGAGGGGGCTGAACTCCAAAACCCCATTACGACACTTTCAATCAATAGCACTTAAATAGAAAAAGTTGAGCTTTCTAAGCTAAGTAAAAGATAAAGAATCTGTCAAACTCAAATACTATGCTTTGCATGATTTCCCCTGTGCCAGCATGGATGCCGGGCCAGAGTGGTTACAAAAAATTGCTTTTGCACTAACAATATTCGAGGATGCTCGGATGCTTTGGGTGCCCAAAAAGTGTCCACCATCACTGTACACGACAAGAATCAAGAGTAAGGCAGGGAGCGAACCAATGGCGATGATTTGCAATGCTTAGCCTTGGCGCATCATTGAAGATTACCTGCGACGATGGCAAATAGAAACCATGTTTCAAGCTATGAAAGGCAGGAGGGAGAAGGCCTTATGAAAATTGTCGTGTACAGTGTCTGCAGAGTTGAAATATTTGGCATGTAGCTGCTGGTAATACCAATTCCGCCTTCTAAATATGATAGCGAGCAAGTCATGTTGGACAGCTGGGCAAGGCGGAATGACGAGTGTGTGCCGTAGCACAAGCTGAGGAAGTGAAG
>NZ_JAHHPM010000064.1 GCF_024606345.1 Endozoicomonas sp. YOMI1 | reverse complement strand
GTAACGCCGCAGAGTGACTGATCACTTAGTCAGAAAATATGATTTCATTTGGTTACTACTTATTCACTCATAACCCATTTACCAGTCACTATCCCAAATTTTCCATTACCAACAACTATGGCTAAATAAAGATGTCCAAAAAAGTTGCTTTAATTACCGGTGTTACTGGGCAAGATGGCTCTTACCTGGCCGAGTTTCTTTTAAAAAAAGGATATGAGGTTCATGGTATCAAACGTCGTGCTTCTTCTTTTAATACTGAGCGTGTGGATCATATTTATGAAGATCCTCACATGGAAAATCAACATTTCAAGCTCCATTATGGTGATTTGAGTGACAGCTCCAATTTGACCCGTATTATCAGCGAAGTACAGCCAGATGAAGTGTATAATCTGGCGGCCCAGTCTCATGTGGCGGTCTCTTTTGAGTCTCCTGAATATACTGCCGATGTGGATGCCCTGGGTACCCTGCGGCTGCTGGAAGCTATCCGCTTTTTAGGGCTGGAGAAGAAAACACGCTTTTATCAGGCCTCGACTTCGGAGCTCTATGGTCTGGTACAGGAGATTCCCCAAAAGGAAACCACGCCTTTCTATCCGCGATCGCCTTATGCCGTGGCCAAAATGTACGCTTACTGGATTACCGTGAACTACCGTGAGTCCTACGGTATGTATGCATGCAACGGTATTCTGTTTAACCATGAGTCTCCACGTCGTGGTGAAACGTTTGTTACCCGTAAAATAACCCGAGGATTGTCGAATATTGCCCAGGGGCTGGAAACTTGCCTTTACCTTGGCAATATGAATGCCTTACGGGACTGGGGCCACGCACGTGATTATGTGGAGATGCAGTGGCTGATGCTTCAGCAGGAACAGCCGGAAGATTTTGTGATTGCTACTGGCGTTCAGTACTCTGTACGACAGTTTGTGGATTTTTCCGCCAGGGCCATTGGTTTAACTTTGTGTTGGGAAGGTTCCGGTGTGGATGAGTGTGCCTATGTTGAGCGTATCGACAGTGATCACGCGCCTGCATTGACCGTTGGCCAAAAAGTTGTAGCGGTTGATCCCCGTTATTTTCGTCCGGCAGAGGTGGAGACCCTGCTGGGCGATCCATCCAATGCCAAGGCCAGGTTGGGCTGGGAGCCCACCACTACGCTTGAACAGATGGTGGCAGAGATGGTTGAGTACGACCTGGCCAAGGCCAAGCAACATGCTTTGCTGAAAGAGCATGGGTATGAGGTGAAGGTGTCCAGGGAGTAGTTGTGGGTTGGGGGTCAGGGAAAATCAAGAAAGCCCCCAAAGCCATTGGGCTCAATGGCTATAAGGACATCCCCTGGTGAGATCATTGCCATTGATGGCAAGGTGAATTTCAACATCCATGCTTTTATGAAGGATTCTGATAATTTCAATTCTATTTTTACTCGATTGTTTGAAGAAAATCAGATGACTTCCTTGAGGAAACTTGATAAAGCCTTTTCTTATTTCATCGCATGATTTACCTATTTCTGGCATTTCTGCCAATAGATGAAAAGTGTCGTCAAATTGCTTTATGTAGAGGTTCCTTTGCTCTTTGCCCCAGCGCTTCATTGTAAATTGTGCTAATGCTATCAAATCTGCTCTGGCTTGCTTGGTAAGGACAAAAGGCTTCATTTTTTGTCTTCACCATCAAGTTCATTGATGAAAGTATCATAATCATACTCGGCAATGCCGCTCTTCTCGCCTTCAATAAGTAAATTTCTGAGGGTGTGCAGTTTCGTTTCTTTACTTTCAAGCAAGCGCAGAGCAGCTCGAATAACTTCACTGGCTGAGCCGTAACGTCCGCTTTCTATTTGGTCGGAAATAAAACTATCAAAGTGGTCGCCCAAGGTTATACTGGTGTTTTTAGCCATTTTCTTCGTCTCCATAGCGCACAGGAAATACCAATATGTACCTGATTATGGTATCTCGTACCCGTAAGTCAAGCAGGCAAGACTGAGGCAAACCTGATGAGCGAGGTGGCGTTAATTGTTACGTGCTTTTCTTCGGTCAGCCTGATGGTAAGTACGCTTATTGTCTGATCTCCCTGATAAATTCTTCTGGATTGCCATTCATTTCAGTTTGCCAGTTCTGCACAATGACTGTGATTTTTCTTTCATCGCCAGCCATTCTGATTTGATTCTATATTCTGCAGATACTCATTAATTATGAAAACTGTTTTTATTGCCGGCCATGGTGGAATGGTGGGCTCTTCGATTGTTCGTCTTCTTGAGCAGCATGGCAATGTTCGAATTGTGATCCGCAGTCGCAGTGAACTTGATCTGACCAGCCAGCAGACCGTGGCAGCGTTTTTCCGGACTGAACAGATTGACCAGGTGTATCTGGCGGCAGCCAGGGTGGGTGGTATTCATGCCAATAATGCCTATCCGGCCGAGTTTATTTATGAAAACCTGATGATGGAATGCAATATTATCCATCAGGCGTTCCGGGCTGGGGTTCGACAATTACTTTTTCTGGGGTCCAGCTGTATCTATCCGAAACTGGCCCGGCAGCCCATGGTGGAGAGTGAATTGTTGAATGGCCACCTTGAACAGACTAATGAGCCTTATGCTATTGCCAAAATTGCGGGTATCAAGCTTTGTGAGTCCTATAACCGGCAGTACGGTGTAGATTACCGTTCTGTGATGCCAACGAATCTCTATGGTGACAATGATAATTTCCACCCGGAAAACAGTCATGTGATTCCGGCGATGATGCGTCGTTTCCATGAAGCAAAGCTTCGCGGCGATAAAGAAGTGGTGGTTTGGGGTACAGGCAAGCCGATGCGTGAGTTTCTTCATGTATCCGACATGGCGGCGGCAAGTGTGCATGTGATGAACCTGGAAAAGTCGATTTACAGCAAACATACGGAACCCATGATGTCTCATATTAATGTAGGCACGGGTGTTGATTGCTCGATTCGCGAGCTGGCCGAGACGATGAAGCAGGTTGTCGGCTTTGAAGGTGAGTTGGTTTTCGATTCCAGCAAGCCTGACGGTACACCCCGTAAACTGATGGATGTTTCACGTCTGGAACGGCTGGGTTGGAAGGCGGTGATTCCTTTGCATGAAGGGTTGTCTATGACTTATCAATGGTTTCTGAAGAATGCGGCAGAACTTCGTTCTGTTTGAGATGTGGGTTTCGGGTTTTAGTTGATGGCTGTATTTTTGACTCTTGCCTGATTACCCACAAATTCCAACTCATAGCCCGCAACTTCCAACGCATAACCCATAACTCCCAGCTCATAATCCACAACTCACCCCCCCCAAAAAAAACATCTATGAACTTAATACCCGTAATCATGTCCGGCGGCTCTGGCAGTCGCCTCTGGCCTCAGTCCAGGGCTCTGAACCCGAAGCAGTTTCTGCCACTGGTTAATGAACAGACCATGTTTCAGAACACGGTGGCCCGGCTGGATGGCCTGGATGCAGTGGGGGCTCCAGTGGTGATTGCCAATGAGGCTCATCGTTTTCTGGTGGCGGAGCAGCTTCGTCAGATGGGGCGCAGTGCCGAGGCGATTATTCTTGAGCCGGTGGGCAGGAATACGGCACCTGCGGTTGCTTTGGCGGCTTTAAAAGCGTTGAATCAGGATGATCACCAGGAAGAGCCGGTTTTGTTGGTGCTGGCGGCGGATCATGTGATTCAGGATGAAAAGGCTTTTCATCAGGCTGTTGAGACGGCGTTGCCGACGACAATGGATGGTAAGCTGGTGACGTTTGGTATTGTGCCTACCCATCCGGAAACCGGTTACGGCTATATCAGGGCGGGAGAAAAGTTAATTGGTAATCGTGAAGAGGGAATAGCTGATAAAACCACTGAACCAAAACCCTCAACCCACCCCTCATCACTCACAACTACCTACTCTGTAGCACAGTTTATTGAGAAACCGGATCTGGAGACTGCTCAGGGCTATCTGGCTTCTGGAGGTTATTACTGGAATTCCGGCATGTTTCTGTTTAAGGCTTCCCGTTATCTTGAAGAACTGAAGCAGTTCCGGCCAGATATTCTGGCAGCCTGTGAAAAAGCGATGAGAGTTCAGAATCCTGACCTTGATTTTGTCCGGCTGGATGAAGAAGCTTTCAGGGCATGCCCGGAGGACTCTATCGACTATGCGGTGATGGAAAAAACGACGGATGCCGTTGTTGTTCCGTTGGATGCGGGATGGTCTGATGTTGGTTCCTGGTCTTCTCTTGCCAATATTTCTGACAAGGATGAGCTGGGGAACTCGGTTCAGGGCGATGTTCTGCTACAGGATACCACCAACACCTATGTTCGCAGTGAGAAAAAGCTGATTGCCACGGTTGGTGTAGATGATCTTGTCGTGGTGGAAAGCGACGATGCCATTCTGGTTGCGCATAAAGCCCGGGTGCAGGATGTCAAGAAGGTAGTCGAGTCTCTGAAAGCCGCAGGGCGTTCTGAGGTGAATCTGCACCGGAAGGTCTATCGGCCATGGGGGGCTTATGACGCCATTGATGTGGGCGAGCGTTTTCAAGTCAAGCGCATTATGGTCAAACCTGGTGCCAGGTTGTCGTTACAGAAGCACTATCATCGTGCTGAGCACTGGATTGTGGTAAAGGGTACAGCACTGGTGGAAATTGATGGGAAAGAGATTCTGTTAACTGAAAATCAGTCCACTTATATTCCCATTGGTGCGGTGCATCGACTGGAGAACCCCGGGAAGTTTGACCTTGAATTGATCGAAGTTCAAAGTGGCGGGTATCTCGGTGAAGATGATATTGTGCGCTTTGAGGATACTTACGGAAGGGTTTGATTATATTAGCCCGGCGTTGTTTTTAAGGGCCATAGTCCTGTTTGAGATGATTTCATGGCATGAGTAACCCTCCTAGTAATTGTCCTTAAATAATTCCGACATTTAGAACTCATTCTCCGTTCACCCTGGGCGGAGTCGAAGAGTGTCTGGCACAATCTATCATGCTTCGGAGTTTACGTCCTTCGATACTTCGACAAGCTCAGCACTCAGGACGAACGGAGTTTGGAGGCTGCAAAATGTGGAAATTATTCAAGGACTATTCGTTAATAGTGGTCAGGGTTTAAAGTCGGCATCGAGCACCTCTTCAAACTGCCATGGGCACTGGTCCGGAAATGATGAGGCGGGTATCCCGGTTTCATCATGAGCATCTTCCACGGCATCTCCGTAAGCGAGAGGCAGCATTTCAGGAATTTTTGATTTCAGGCCGGGGTTAGCCCGTAACAGACGGCGTATCTGTTTTCTCTGTTCTTTGATGGTACTTTCCCAGCTACGGCCGGTGCGTCGTTTGTCTGGTTGGTATTGCCATTTCAGCAGGTGCATCAGCAGCACTGTCAGACGGGATTGCAGTGACCGATAGTCACTTCGGCCCATGCCCTCGATTTCCTCAAGAATGTTATGCAGATCCAGTTCGGCTATCCGGCCGCTGCGTATCAGTTCTGCCTGTTGCTGAGTCCAGCTGTAAAAGTCTGTCTGGTATAAATCCTTCATTGGGTGGGCTCCATTTTTTCTTGCAACCAGCTGCTGCGCTATCTTACTGTCGTTAAAGGAAGTGATTGTTGTATATTGATCAACTGCAGAATTATCAGATTTTAGACAGTTTCCAGCATAGCATGGTTCCGTTTTTTATTAAGGAGTCAGGTATTGACTTTCACCTGGATCGACTGGCTCATCGCCGCTATTGTTATCATCTCCGCGCTTATCAGTTTAAAACGCGGTTTTTTTAAAGAGGTTCTCTCCCTGTTGACCTGGCTGGCCGCTATTTTTGTTGCCTGGTCTTTTGGTGGTGCCCTGTCAGAGCGATTGACTGATTATATTGCTACCCCATCCGTTCGGGTAATGGTGGCCTGTGCTTTGCTGTTTGTGGCAACATTGATGGTTGGTGCGCTGGTTAATCGTATTATCGCTGAACTGGTTCAGGCGACGGGGCTGTCGGGTACTGACCGTATTCTGGGTATGGTGTTTGGGGGTTTGCGAGGCTGTTTGCTGGTGACGATTCTCGTTGGTCTGCTGACGTTGGCTCCCCTGGAGCAGGATCAGGCCTGGCAGCAGTCGGTGCTGTTACCCCACTTTATGTTGCTGGCTGACTGGTCGAAGCAAACGGTTGTTGATGTTATGGGGCCGTTGATGCAGGGATAACGCTACTTTATCTCACTTCCAGAGTACTCACCGGATATTGTTGTATACGACGATCTGCGGTGACGATGGTCATTTTTTCTGCTGAGGCCTGTGCTATCAACATACGATCAAATGGATCCCTATGGATACTTGGTAGCTCAGCCGCAATTTTCCCATGCTCAAGCATGATCGGTAATGGTTTGATATCCAGAGTTTCCAGCGTTCCGATAAGATTGCCATCAATGGTTAATTTGCCAGCGGCTTGCTTGATATATATTTCCCAGATTGAAGCAGAGCTGACATACGCCTGATTATTTGAATTGTTAATGGTGTTGATAATCTTGGTGCCCAGTCGGTCACTGTTATTAAGCCACCAGAGCAATACGCAAGTATCTAATAGTAGTTTCAATACTACTCTCCCCGTGTTTTAAGCTTATCCTCAGTTTCATAAAAACTGTCAATAATCTCTTGTGGTGTCTGGTCAAAGTCCCCGGCGATGTGTATTTTTCCCTCAAGTGCGCCTAGCCCCCTATTTTTCGGTGCCTCCTGGTATGGGACAAGCCTCATCACCGGCTTATTCCTTTGGGTGATGATAATGTCTGCATTGTCTTCCAGTGCCATGCGTACCAGCTCTGAGAGCCTGGTTTTTGCTTCATGCATGCCTACGGTTATCTGGTTGGATTCTTTCATGGTAAGCCTACTGATTTAGCTAATTAAACTAGATTTATAGTAGCCATCCACTGGATTTTCTTCAAAACTTTTTCTCGATTTATCAGTCTCAGGGAGTGTAGCAGTTTTCGTAACCCTATCATTTAGCGTATGATTTCAGGCTTTCCGTTATCGGGAACAGTGGCTGTTCAGGTGATTGAACAGGCAATTTTGATCATTTGCTGTCAGTTTCGATAACGATTTTAGCTGATCAATCCTGAGGATGAGTGCATGTGTGGAATTGTCGGTATTTCGGCAACGGTGAATGTTAACCAGCTGTTGTTCGATGCGCTGACTGTGCTGCAACACAGGGGGCAGGACGCTGCGGGGATGGTGACTCTTGATAATAGACGTTTTTTCCTGCGAAAAGATAACGGTCTGGTGAAGGATGTCTTTCGTACCCGTCACATGAAGCGGCTTAATGGCTGCTCAGGCCTCGGGCATGTTCGATACCCGACGGCGGGTACTTTCAGTTCAGCAGAAGCCCAGCCATTCTATGTCAACTCGCCTTATGGCATCGCTTTAGCCCATAACGGCAACCTGACCAATGCGGATGATATCAAACAGTCGCTGTTTGAAAGTGACCTCCGCCACATTAATACCCACTCCGACTCTGAAATCCTGCTGAATGTTTTTGCCCATGAGCTGGCAAGTGAGGGCAAACATAAACCGCAGGCAGAAGATGTGTTCAACGCTGTGACCGGTGTTTACCAGCGTTGTGAGGGTGGTTTTGCGGTGGTGGCCATGATTAATGGTCATGGTATGGTCGGTTTCCGGGATCCCCATGGCATTCGGCCACTGGTATACGGTAAGCGGGAAACCGGGAACGGTACCGAGTATATGCTGGCCTCAGAATCGGTGGCCCTTGATGCCCTTGACTTTGAGCTGGTGGGTGATGTTGCTCCTGGGGAAGCCATTTATATTGATGAACAGCGGCAGCTCCATACTTTCCAGTGTGTGCCCGGTAAACTCATTCCCTGCATGTTTGAGTACGTTTATCTGGCCCGCCCGGATTCCAGTCTGGATGGCATTTTTGTCTATCAGTCCCGCTTGCGAATGGGCCAGACCCTGGCCAATAAAATCCTCCGTGAGTGGCCTGATCATGATATTGATGTGGTGATGCCCATTCCGGATACCAGCCGAAACTCTGCCCTGGAGATGGCAACCCGTCTGGGCCTGCCGTATCGGGAAGGTTTTGTTAAGAATCGTTATATTGGCCGAACCTTTATTATGCCCGGTCAGGCCATTCGCAAGAAGTCGGTTCGCCAGAAGCTGAATGCCATTCACCAGGAGTTTGCCGGCAAGAATGTGCTTCTGGTTGATGATTCCATTGTCCGTGGCACCACCTGTGAGCAAATTATTGAGATGGCCAGGGATGCCGGGGCCAAAAAGGTGTATTTCTGTTCAGCGGCTCCCGCCATTCGTTATCCCAATGTGTACGGCATTGATATGCCGACCCGGGAAGAGCTGATTGCCCATGGCCGGAGTGATCAGGAGGTTTGTGAACTGATCGGTGCTGATAAACTGATTTTTCAGGATCTGGATGATCTTAAGAAAGCGGTTTCTTCACTTAACCCGGCCATTGACGATTTCGACTGCTCCGTGTTTGATGGTCGCTATGTGGCCGGTAATATTGATGATGATTATCTGGAGCAGCTGGCTTCCAGCCGAAATGATGACAGTCGCCAGGCTGAGAGTGATATTATTGATCTTCATAACGAAGGGGAGCTCTAACTCGTTCGAACTAGTACACGGTTTCAATGCAATTGATGGGTTCCTTCTATCATTGACGTCCAAACTCCGTTCGTCC
>NZ_JAHHPM010000063.1 GCF_024606345.1 Endozoicomonas sp. YOMI1 | reverse complement strand
CATAGTAACTGCCCACTTAGCCAGAAAAATACGATTCCATTTGGCCAACTACTTAATAAGTAATCCGATTGGGTTGGAGTCTTATGAATCGAATTCCCCTGACTATTTTCTTACCTGAAACCAGCAGAATCGCAGCAGGCTGTATGGGGTTGGGTGGAGGCTGGGATAATAGCCCGGTTTCAAAGGATCATATGATGCAGGCGCACCAGTTTCTGGATGGTGCTCTTGAGAGCGGCATAAACTGCTTTGACCACGCCGATATCTATACCCTTGGTAAGGCTGAGCAGGTATTTGGCGGGGTATTGGGTGATCGACCGGGGCTGAGGGAGAAGATATTCCTGCAAAGCAAGTGTGGCATTCGCTTCGCTGAAGGAAACGTTCCCAATCGCTACGATTTTTCCCGGGATTGGATTCTGCACAGTGTGGAAAACAGTCTTGCCCGTTTGAACACCGACTATCTGGACCTCCTGCTTCTGCACCGACCGGATCCGCTTATGCAGCCAGAGGAGGTTGCCGGGGCGTTTCATCAGTTGCAGAAAGACGGAAAAGTTAAGCATTTTGGTGTGTCAAATATGAATGGCCACCAGATTAAATACCTTCAGTCATTCCTTGATCAGCCAATTGTGGTCAACCAGTTGCAGATGAGCCTGACCCACCTGGACTGGCTGGATGAAGGTGTGCTGGTAAATCACCCTGAAGGGCAGGCGGTCAGCGTTACGCCGGGCACTGTTGAATATTGCCGTAGCCACAATATCCAGCTGCAGGCCTGGGGCTGCTTGAGCAACGGTCTGTTCACCGGGAAAGATGTTCATGGTGAGCCTGAGGCTATTCAGAAAACTGCTGTGCTGGTCAAAGCGTTTGCAGAGCAGCTGGGTGTTTCCAGAGAGGCTATTGTATTGGCCTGGCTGATGCGCCACCCCGCAGGTATCCAGCCGGTGATTGGCACGACAAATGCGCAGCGTATCAAGGCCTGTGGCGAGGCTGAGAATATCGAGTTGAGTAGAGAACAGTGGTATCAATTGTATGTGAGTGCCCGGGGCCGTAGGCTTCCGTAGCCTGAAAAGATCAGGATAATGTCTGGGGGAATATCCGTAGATGTGATAATCCCCTAATCATTGAGAGATAAAAACAGTATTCACTGTCTAAAAAACACGCTAGACTAGCCAATCTTTTTCTATCCCCATGCGTAGTCCTTCTGATGGACACAGGGGGTTTGTTGGGAAGTCCTGGCGCTTCGTTTCCTGCATTTAATCCGGCTGACATGTAAACTGTCCGGTCTTTTGAGAGTCCAACAAGAGACTATTGAGAGACAATCAAGAGTTCAGCCGCTGGAAGATCAATAGATCTGATTATCCTCTGCCAATGCAGGCCAAGCTTGTTAATCAAGCCTCTCCAAACGCAGTCGTGGACCTCACAGGCGATTCGGTAACGTCTTTTTGTATTCCATCAGACGGGTTTTCCGGATAGCGGCACCAGGAAGTCCATGGCTGCAAATTTTCCGAATAATCCTCGGTAATGTGTACTGCCATTCCATTTCTTTCTGTTTGCTCCAGGAGTCGCCAGCACCAGGCAGCCATGAGCCGGTTTACCGGACTATCAAATGCCGTCTGACCTGACAGCTTTTGACATCAATGATGGTGGCATTTTTATGGCAAGCATTTTTATGGCAAACAATGAATTTACGGAGTATCAAATGACTGATACCAACAACGCGATGACTTTTGCGGACCTGCCCCTGTCGGAAGCGGTAATCAGGGCTGTTCAGGATGTCGGCTATGAGAGCCCATCACCCATTCAGGCACAAAGTATTCCTCACCTGCTGGAATGTCGTGACCTTCTGGGTCTGGCGCAGACCGGTACGGGTAAAACAGCCGCATTTGCATTGCCATTGCTGTCAGCCATTGATTTGCAACAGCGCGATCCCCAGGTTCTGGTATTAACGCCGACCCGTGAGCTGGCTATACAGGTGGCAGAAGCATTTCAACGCTATGCCCGTCATATGAAAGGATTCCATGTTCTGCCAGTTTACGGTGGTCAGGATATGCGCAGCCAATTGCGCAGCCTTCAGCGTGGGACTCATGTGATCGTAGGTACACCGGGTCGGGTCATGGACCACCTGCGTCGTGAAAGCCTGAAACTGGATAATCTGAAAACCGTTGTTCTGGATGAAGCGGATGAAATGCTGCGCATGGGCTTCGTCGATGACATTGAATGGATCATGGAGCAGACTCCCGCTGACCGTCAGGTGGCCTTGTTCTCTGCCACCATGCCTTACCAGATTCGCAAAATTGCAGATACTCACTTAAAAGAGCCTGCTACAGTGGAGATTAAAGCCAAAACGGCAACGGTTGACACCATTACCCAGAAAGTTTGTATGGTCAGCGGTTTTCACAAGCTGGATGCACTGACCCGTATTCTGGAAGTGGAATCATTTGATGCCATGATTATTTTCGTGCGCACCAAAACTGCCACTGTTGAACTGGCGGAAAAACTGGAAGCCCGTGGTTTTGCTGCAGCGGCACTGAATGGCGATATGAGTCAGGCACTGCGTGAGAAAGTGGTTGACCGTCTCAAGAAAAAATCCCTGGATATTCTGATTGCTACCGACGTAGCGGCCAGGGGCCTTGATGTTGAGCGCATGAGCCACGTAGTGAACTACGATATCCCTTACGATACGGAAGCCTACGTTCACCGTATTGGTCGTACGGGACGTGCTGGCCGTCAGGGCACCGCTATCCTGTTTGCCACCCATCGTGAGCGCAGAATGCTTCGTGCCATCGAAAGTGCTACACGACAGCGTATTGATACCATGCGTTTGCCTTCTATGAGTGACGTGCGTGATATTCGTATCCGTCAGTTTAAGGAAGATGTCATCAAAGCGATGGACATGGGCGAAGAGCTGAATGTGTTCCGTGGGATTGTTGCCGAGCTTGAGCAGGAAAATGCCCTGAGTTATGAAGATATGGCGGCAGCGCTCTGCTTTATGGCCCAGAAAGAACGCCCATTCCCGGATGCCAAAGAACCCGAGCAACCCCGTCGCGAAGGTCGTGATCGTGGAGAAAGACGTCGTGATGGCGACAGACGTGGTGAGCATGGCCGTGAACGCAACAATGATGGCATGGTGCGTTATCGTGTAGAGCTGGGCCGTGACCAGGGAATCAACCCGGGTGACCTGGTGGGTGCCATTGCCAATGAAGGCAAAATTTCCGGACAGAGTATTGGCCATATCCGACTGTTTGATAACTGCTCGTCAGTCTATCTGCCAGAAGGGATGGACAAGCGTGTTATTGAAGCCTTGAAAGGGGCCAGGATTCGCAACCGGCCAATGGAGTTGAAACTGTGGACGGGTGACGAGCCTCAAACAGAACGCCGTGGCCGTCGTGATGGTGGTCGTGGTCGTCAAGAGGCTGGACGCCGAGAAGCTGGTGTCCGTCGTGAAGGCAGTCGCAGTGGGGATCGTCGTCCACGTCGTGATAATAACGGCAATCGTTAATACCACTCCGGGTTATTGGTTTTTCCAGTAGTCCGGACTTTCGGGCATGAGGAATTTACCCCCCCTAATTATCAGCTATTTCACTTGAATGGCATTTTTTCCCCAGGATTTTTCAAATGCGCTCCGGATGATCTCAACCTCCCAACCGTGATATGGGTCTCGAATAAGAACAAATGTGTCTGTGACTGCATCAACAATAACTTCATGTGCTCCAATTTCTTCGGTTATCACTGAGACTATTGCAGGTCCATCCTGATTAATCGCATGGTTTAGTTGTTCAAGATTTGCAAACCGGTTTTTAAACGGGGTTAAACCTGCAGTAGATAATGCATGAAATATGGAGGTGTCATCACCAAGGTTTGTTGATTTTAAGGTGCTTACCGAAAAGCGGCGGTTATGCTGATGTATTAGCATTGCTGCTGCAGCATAAGTACAGCCTCTGGTTGCTTGTTGTTGAATGATTGGTCTTTTATTACTGGTATATTTGACTTTAATCTGTTCAGTCTCCTCAACACCGCTCGTAAACTCTGATCTTACCGGTTGGTGCACTGTTAGAATTTCATGGTCAGGAAATGATAGCCCGTAACCATGCGCTCCAGTAAAATATATATTTCTGAGAACAGGATCATCCTGGAAGAGATAATGAACAACAATTTCCAGAAGAGAACCCGGTCTATTCCACATATAACTTTCAGGCTCAAATATCCCCTTTAACCAACCTTTCGATTCTAGATAGTTTTTAAAATCTATATTTTTCTGTATTTCGTAGTGGGAAAAAATATATTCAACAGTATTTCTGATTTGTTGAAGCTTTGAAGAGTCTCCTCCATAAATGGTGTCACATAACGCTAAGTTTGGGTATTGTCTCTGGTAAATAGATCTGGGAATGCCAGCTAATTGTAACAGTTTATCCTTAAGTTCCTGAGTTGTTTTATCATAGGGTTCGCTAATCCTCCCAGAAGGCATAGTAAGTTGCATATGCTGACTGATTGCAGGGGATGTTAGTTCTGGGCTTTGTGGGGTAAACCTTTTTGAAAGCTCACTGGAATAAATTTGAATACCGGGAAGCTCGGAGTTGTGTGGCCTGGCTTTGTCATGAAATGGTTTTTGGCCATCAGATAAATTATTAGATGACGATGACATACCTTGTTTCAAGGTAGAAAATGTTGGTGGCGCATGTTTAACAAAGTGGCCATTAGAATCTGTTGTTTCTTTACATGAAGAAACATCTTCATGTTTTAAAGTGACATCTGTGGCCTGACCGGTATAACTGGATTGGCTCTCATTCAAGGGGCTCATATTAATGCCTCCACTGAGTACATTATTTCATTTTGACTGAGTGATAGCCAAACAGTTCCAAAGAACCTGAAAAACTTTATTTTTATTCAAGCTGGCGGTAATACATGAAACAAAACAGAAAAGAAGTGGCAGGCCGAGCCACCTAATACAAAGAGATGCCAGATCGCGTGATTAAAGGGCAGCTTTTTCCATAAATAAAAGATTACGCCAAATGTGTAAAGTAATCCTCCGGCAACCAGCCAGTATATACCACCGGTTGATAAGTTCTCTGCCAGCTCCCCGGAGGCGACCAGCACCAGCCAGCCCATAAGAATGTAAGAGCTTACTGATATTTTTTTGTACCTTGATCCAAACACCACTTTGAAGATGATGCCCAATGCTGCCAGAGTCCAAATCACAGCAAAAAGAATCCATCCAGTAACGCTTCTCATGCTAACCAGCAGAAAAGGTGTGTAGGTTCCGGCAATCAGCAGATAGATAGAGCAGTGATCCAGTATTTTGAAGACGTTCTTGGTTTTTGGATGCTGAAAGCTGTGGTAAAGCGTGGAGGCAAGAAACAGCAGAATCAGGGTGGTGCCGTAGATGCTGAAGCTGACGACCCGCCATACATCAGCCTGATGGGCGGCATAGGTGACCAGCAACGTCAGACCGGCAACACTCAGCAGGGCCCCCAGACCGTGAGTAATACTATTGGCAATCTCTTCAGCCAGGCTGTAACCCCGGCTGATAAGTTGGTTTCTTGCTGAAGATTTCGGAGCCATAAATCGGTTTTTAATCGGTGCGAGGGTTTCTGATCATACTGAATCTTTTGCCTTAGTGCATAGGAATTATGCGCATCAGTTCCCTATTTCAATGCAATTGATGGGTTCCTTCTATCATTGACGTCCAAACTCCGTTCGTCC
>NZ_JAHHPM010000062.1 GCF_024606345.1 Endozoicomonas sp. YOMI1 | reverse complement strand
TTGAATAGGTTCGAGTAACTATAGATAGGTTTTCGTTAACTGCAACAAGCCCCTGAAAATGGCGTATCCAGGGGCAAGATCGGTAAGTTATCAAAAGGCGGAGGCGTTAAAGCTCAATGGGTTAACCTGCGTTATCGCCGGGCGCTTTGCCAAACAGCGCATATCCTAACATTTTGTCCAGTTGCTCATAGCCCCCCGGTGACTGATGATCCGGAATGCCAAATCTCTCAGTCAACTGATCAAAACGGGCAAGTCCTTTTTCATGACTCTGTCGCAGGGTGGATACGCAGAATGCCGCCTCAACAGCGGTTTTACCTGCACCCTCGCCATTGTAATCATCATACCTGCTGACTTCCATATAATCACCCGCGATATTACTCTTGATCGGCTTGCATAAAACATAATCAAAATTGAGACTGGGATTTTCAGCAACGTACTGCTGAGCATCCTGATATTTCATAGGTGGCAGGAGATTAAGGGCTAGCGCCGTTTTAGGCCTGCTGGCAAATAACTCTCCATTACCATTGGCATGTTCATAAAGGGACTGAAGCAACAGCGGTTTATCAAGCCCTTTGATACTAACCTTATGGCCGATAAAGGAACTGCCCGAGGCTTCATCGCCATCACTGTTGCCTGACGCTCCTGACGTTGCTACTGCTGCAACCGGCAGGGAATTTTTCTGAGGGTCGGATATTCCAGAGGGAAACATAGATGCTCCTTTTGTTTGCTCAATGACTGTTGTTTGGTGTTAAGCGAAACAGCACATCATATGGGTTGACGTACCCGTTGCAGAAAGGACGCAATTCCACAATTTATTAAAAGGATATTTCGGGTTTGCGGACTCTCCAACCAAATAGAGTCCACTGTCCATGAAAAGTTCCATCGCTGCTACCTCAGCGGTAACAATGAGCAGTTGCCTGAATCTGCCAAAAAAATCTGCTTGTCACCTGGCTGGTTGACACTGCCACCCCCTCTAACGCCCCCTCAAAAACAACTTATCCAATTGATCCATCGTGAGCATGGTCCAGGTTGGACGACCATGGTTACATTGCCCGCTGCGCTCTGTCTGTTCCATATCCCGAAGCAGGGCGTTCATCTCTTCAATGGATAGTTTTCTGTTGGCCCGCACCGACCCATGACAGGCCATGGTGGCCAGTATTTCATTGATATGGGCTTCAATGCGGTCGCTGGTACCGTGTTGCATCAAGTCTGAGAGTACATCTCTCAACAGTTTCTCAACATCGGCATTCTGCAGCATCACCGGTATCTGACGCACCAGCAGGGTTTCCGGCCCCATCCGCTCCAGGGTCAGTGCCAGACGGGAAAAGTATTCGCTGTGTTCTTCTGCGCAGTCAGCCTCACGCTCACTAACCGATACGGATTCAGGTACCAACAATGGTTGAGCACGAATCCCCTGCTCTTGATAGGACTGCTTCATTCGCTCGTAGGTAATCCGTTCGTGAGCGGCATGCATATCCACCAGAATCATCCCCTGGTCATTTTCTGAAAGAATATAAACCCCTTTCAGCTGGGCAATGGCATAGCCCAGGGGCGGTGTCCGAGAATCATGTTCCGGCAACGGCTGAACCGGCACCCGGGATGAAAATGCAACGCTGGATTCCTGTACCGCACTTTCACCCACCGCCTTGGCCTGACTGGCATTCACCGGCTCTGCAGAGGTGGCATATAGCTGGCTATAGGCTTCTATCTGTCGCTTAACCTGACCGGGAGATGGTGCTTCTGATAAAGCAGGGCGGCGCTCATGATTACCACCACCGCCTGAGTTTTCATTGGCATAGTGTCCGGTACTGGATGCTGTCGGCGCTGCTGACAGCCCAATGGTTTCCTGTCCCTGAAACTCACCGGCATCAATACCAGATGCCTGGGGTTGAGGTGGGTTGGTTAATACCGTGGGCGGCAGCTGATCTTCCGGGCGAACTT
This sequence comes from Endozoicomonas sp. YOMI1, assembly GCF_024606345.1. Classification (GTDB taxonomy): domain Bacteria; phylum Pseudomonadota; class Gammaproteobacteria; order Pseudomonadales; family Endozoicomonadaceae; genus Endozoicomonas. Next base: position 1,070 of record NZ_JAHHPM010000062.1, on the reverse strand, counting down.
CACCCAGGGCACGATTTAATGTACTGAACAGAAAGTTATGGACCGTTCTGCCATCACGAAAACGGACTTCATGTTTGGTGGGATGCACATTGACATCCACCATGGCCGGATCCAACTCCAGGTAGAGGACAAATGTCGGATGACGGCCACTGTAGAGCACATCACGGTAGGCCTGGCGAACGGCGTGAGCCACCAGCTTATCCCGGATAACACGACCATTAACGAAGAAGTACTGCAGATCAGCACTGGCTCTGGAGAACGTAGGCAGCCCAACCCAGCCGTACAGTTTCAGGCCAGCGGCTGCAACATCAATAATGACCGCATGTTCAATAAATTTAGGACTGCAAAGCGCAGCTACCCGGCGATCTTTTTCCGCCTGAGTCACCGCAGGACGAAGCTGATGGACACTGCGCTGGTTGTGGCGAAGGGTAAAGCCCACATCAAAGCGGGACAGGGCCAGGCGCTTAACCACCTCTTCAAGGTGAGAAAATTCGGTCTTTTCGGTACGGAGAAACTTGCGACGGGCCGGCGTGTTAAAGAATAGGTCTTTGACTTCTATGGTGGTTCCCACCGGGTGCGGTGCGGGCATAACCTGCGCTTCCATATCCCGTCCTTCCACCCTGGCCTGCCAACCTGACCCCTGTTCTGCCACATTAGACGTCAGGGTAAGCCTGGAAACTGAGCTGATGGAGGCAAGCGCCTCCCCACGAAATCCAAGGGTAGCCACACCTTCCAGGTCTTCCAGTTCGGATATCTTGCTGGTAGCGTGGCGGGAGAGCGCCAGGGCTAACTCATCCTGAGGTATGCCATGACCATCATCGCGGATACGGATCAATTTGACACCACCATTTTCCACTTCAACCGTCAGGCGCCTGGCACCGGCATCAATGCTATTTTCCAGCAGTTCTTTGACTACTGAAGCAGGACGCTCCACCACTTCACCGGCGGCGATCTGGTTAGCCAGTCGATTATCAAGGAGACGAATGGGTTTCATGGTCAATCATTGTGTCCAATAAGAGTTCTCAGGCCGACAGTTGAAATAAAAAGCAACGAACGCAACAAGCCCTGCT
>NZ_JAHHPM010000061.1 GCF_024606345.1 Endozoicomonas sp. YOMI1 | reverse complement strand
CATCCGATAAAGGCAAAGCGAGCAGAGCCAGATATCTCTCATCCGATAAAGGCAAGGCGAGCAAAGCCAGATATGCCGCATCCGATAAAGGCAAGGCGAGTCAGGCCTTAAGGAGTGAAAAGTCAAAAGCCTATCGATCAGCTTTAAAACAAGGCTTGAGTGAAGAATTGGCAAGGAAAAAAGGAGAGCTGGCAGCTAATGCAAAAAAAGCAAAATTATCATCAGTGTATCCCTCTCTCTTTCAACCCCAGAATGAAGAAATATTGACACATGGTTTTATAAGGTAGGAACTTTTATAAGAGGAAGTGGTCTGAGCTTTTGATTCTCTAAATTATATAATTCTCTAATTCAATGACTGATCCATATTTTACCTCACACTCCTTGTATTCGGAATTTCAAAAGGCCTATGAGTCTGTTATGTCAAGTAATGGACTGGTTTTTAAAGACTTTCCGCAGCCAAGTGGCCTGGTATTCGGGCTGCGAGTTGATCAAACTTTACCAAGTAATTATTTAAACGCCTATATTACATATGGTGAACGCTTCCCTAAATCATTAAGCGATTGCCGTTTAAAATTACCGGTCAGGGTTATTTATTCTCCAGAATTTCAACAAAGTGAGCCGTTATACTTGTCACATAAACCTAAGGCTTACCAACAAGCCGAACAAACCACTAAAATTCCTGCCAGTCGATCAGAGTTAAGAATTGATCGGGTTTGGGGTATGGCCAGTGAAGCGAGTTCTCACTCATACTCCGTAAATGCTAATCCTCCTCCACTTACTTCAACGTTGGAAAACACTGCTGGAAGTAGTTTATCGGGTGTTAAAGTTTCTGCTTCCGGCTCTGGTGAATCTCTGAACTTTTCTCATGGTAAACCTTACCAGAAAGCTTACGCACAGCCCGAGATAAGGAGTGTTTCCAAACAGGCCACTCAGTCCGGGAAAGGGAGGGCTTGCGCACAATCCGAAAAACGGAAGGCTTACCAGAGTGCTTACGCAAAGACCGAGAAACGGAAGGCTTACCAGAGGGCTTACGCAAAGACCGAGAAACGGAAGGCTTACCAAAAGGTTTACCAGAGGGCTTACGCAAAGACCGAGAAACGAAAGGCTTACCAAAAGGTTTACCAGAAGGCTTACGCAAAGACCGAGAAACGTAAGGCTTACCTGAAGGCTTGTGCGCAGTCCAGGAGAGAAAGGGCTGCCAAACGAGCTTACGTACAGTCCGAAAAAGGAAAGACTTCCAAACAAGCTTGGGAACAGTCACAGGAAAGGAAGGCTTTACAGAAGGCTGCCCATGAAATTTTCAAGCATACCAGTGATAAAGAACAAGAAAAAATCACTGGTAAGCAAGCTGCCGTGTTTATAAGAGAATTGAATAATGCGAAAAGCAATGAGCTTTAATCAACACAAATGCCCATGGCGCGAGAAAATGTTTTGCGCCACCCTCAGGGATGAAAAA
>NZ_JAHHPM010000060.1 GCF_024606345.1 Endozoicomonas sp. YOMI1 | reverse complement strand
AGGACGAACGGAGTTTGGGGGCTCCAAAATGTGGAAATTATTCAAGGACTATTCCTAAGCAAAATATTTTTCACGACAAAAAGTTCCAACACAGGTTTATGTTACTGTCAGTCAGCACTACAGGAATATAGAAAATGCGATGGGTATTAAGCACCGCTTGTGGCTGTTTTCGAGATCCTGACCTACTCTGCCCCTGTGGATAATTTGAATAGTTCGTTCCAGAATCAGATGATTTTCAAATCCATTCATCACTATTGATCATGGTTCTATGTAGCTATTGTGGAAGTAATATGCAGGCTCTGTTCGTAAACCAACTGACTACCCTGGACTTCAGTTACCTTTGTCCAACCCGTGGACTGGTGGGTGAAACCTGGCTTGTGGATGTGGTGCTGGGTGGCGAGCTTGATCAACAGGGCATGGTGTTTGATTTTGGCCATGTAAAGAAACAGGTTAAAGCCTCCCTGGACAGCCTGTCAGATCACCGCCTTCTGGTTCCCCTGAATGCAGAAGCGACCTCCATTACCCATAACAAAGAGCAGTTAGTTGTCCGCTTTACAACCCGTCATGGGATGATTACCTGTTCAGCACCGGCACAGGCTGTGTTGCTGGTTGATGCAGAAGCGATCACTCCGGAGTTACTCACCCCCTTTCTGGAGGATGCCATACAACAGGAACTGCCAGACAATGTGACAACGGTTGAACTCAGGTTATACCCTGAAGATATTGGCGGGGCTTACTATCACTACAGCCATGGGTTGAAGAAACACGATGGGGATTGCCAGCGGATTGCCCATGGTCATCGCTCACAGATTCGGGTTTTTGTTGATGAGCAGCGGGATCAGGCTCTGGAAGCCTGGTGGGCATCACAGTGGCGTGACATCTATATAGCCACAAAAGAGGATCTAAAGGGCTCCTTCACCGACAATAACCTGGATCATTATCGATTCAGCTACACGGCTAAACAGGGTTACTTCGAACTCAGCCTGCCAAGTGCTCACTGTTATATCATCGATACCGACTCCACTGTTGAACTGCTTGCCAGCCATATTGCCCGCTCTCTGGCTACGCGAAAGCCAGGCAAAACCATCCGGGTCGTCGCTTTTGAAGGTCTGAACAAGGGAGCCATTGCTATGCACTCAGAGCCTTCAGCGGGTTGAATGCCTTCAGCGGGTTAAAAGCCTTCACCGGGTTGAAAACCGTTGCGATAACAATCAACTAATCTTTAGGTAATGGCCAAAAAGGAGAACGTGCTATGTCGTCACTGACGGATCAGATCAATGACCGCCCATTCCAACCCGACCCTATTAGAGACCCGCAGATAGGCTCATCAGTTCAGGCTGCTGCCGAGGATAAAGATGAAACCAGCTATACCAACCAGCTGACTGAGCTCCCCAAAATGCTGGAGATGGATTTCGATAAAGTAGAAAACCTGCTGGCCAACCTGGCGGCTACCAACCCATTTCGTCCGGATATGGCTCTTGGCAAGCAGCCCGAAGTGGCCGTCATCGACGCCAGTAATAGTGTCCAATCAGCCCCTGTCGCTCCGGTTGGCGCTACGGTGGATGCAAGCCACGTTAGCCAACTGAGGCAAGTGAATGCCGCTCTGGCAGAGTATGATGTGCGACTTCAGCAGGTATTTGATGAAATGGCACTTTCCCGTTCAGGCAGTAAACCAGAGCTGCATAACATGGGGGTAGAATATGAGCGCTTGATGACGTTTGTCCGTCAAACGGAATACCATTTAACTCAAGCGGTCAAACTGATCCCGGAGACGCTCCCGGAGAATACCGGCCAGTCAATGGCTCAATTAATGCCCGAGTTTAGCCAAAAGCTGGTTCGCTATGACAGTGAGTTTCAGCAGATCTTCGGCGCTATTCAGCACGAATTAAAGCAGGCAGAAATTGCCAGCAAGCGCTTTCGCTGAGCCTGTGAAGCCACTCCCTATTAAGAGTGGCTCCAATTCTCGGACAGCCTCCCAGATCCTGAACTTAAAATTCTGAAGGCTGACTATGGCGGTCATCAGAATTTGGGGGAGCTATTTCTTCGGGACAAACCTCCAGAGAAATGGCAGTACCTATTGCAAAGTAGGTCATCAGCAACATCGCTCCGACAACTGCTTTAGACCCTCCTGCTGCCGACATGGGCAGTAATTTTGTTACAATTATGTTGTGTAATACATGTACCGCTGAACTGGCCAATAAACCCTCTTCCTGAAAAATTTCACCTAAAAAGTAGCCTGCTGGAATCCTGGGAGTGACACTTGCCCACTGGAACCTGCCGCTATTACCTGCATGTGCTAACGCAAATAACAGACTCGAACCGGCAAGGCTGAGTTGTTTGGCTCGATCAGGGCTCAGACCATTTAGCGTCAATAATCGTTCCGACAAGTACTGAATACAGCCACGAAATATCAGTTCTTCTTTACATGCGCCAATGACGAGTGTTTTGATGGCTGGATTGTAATGCAGTTCATCTGCAATGGGTTGATCCAGAAGCAATCCCAGTACACGGTGAAGAAAACTTACAGCAGCTAGCGAAAGTAACGAGTAACATGAGGTTTTAATGGCTTTATGAGCCGTTAAAATGAGTGAAGCGGCTGCAGAAAGTTCAATCTTTCGTTCTGCCAGCGCCACTGGAGTACGAACACCTTCAGCCAATAAATCCTGCTGCTGACCCATGCCGGAGAGCTGGCTGGCGTCACGAATCTGTAGTTGCTGCCCATCAACGTAAGAAACGGAAAAAACGCCCAGTTGTCCTCGCTGTGCAGAACGAAATGTGCAGCCCGGGGATTTAATGAGTTTGTGAACCGTTGAAATGAATGAAGGGGTGTGAGCTATCAGGTAGGCGGGGAACAAGAGCAGCGAAATTATTACCTGTTCAGCAAAATGCAGGGAAAAACCGTATAAGAACGTAAATATACCCGTACAAACGCTTAAGGCTTGTGTAGAATCATTGTTATAAATGATAAAAAGCGGGCTTTAGCAATTTGAACAGCTATTCGAGCAGGAATGAGCAGCTCAAACTACAGAAATTCGCCGAAGTGTTGGAATTTCCCACAGCCCACTATAGCCAGGAGGTAATAGCATGTTAGAGCACCCAGTCGATCGCTCAACCTTTAATGAGGTTATGGTTCCCAATTATGCGCCTCAGGCCATGGTGCCCGTGCGTGGGAAAGGGTCGCGAATCTGGGATCAGGAAGGGAAAGAGTATCTGGACTTTGCCGGCGGCATCGCCGTCAATGCTTTGGGGCATTGCCACCCGGCCCTGATTGACGCCCTTAAAAAGCAAGGTGAAGAACTGTGGCATCTGAGTAATGTTTATACCAATGAACCGGCTCTTGAGTTGGCCCAGCAGTTAATCAACAGCACCTTTGCTGATAAAGTCTTCTTCTGTAATTCCGGTGCAGAAGCCAATGAAGCCGCGTTTAAGCTGGCCAGAAAATACGGCTATGACAACTTTGGTCCGGAAAAGCATGAGATCGTCTCCTTCTACCAATCGTTCCATGGCCGAACACTCTTTACGGTGACCGTAGGCGGACAAAAGAAATACTGTGAAGGCTTTGAGCCAGTTCCCGGTGGTGTTCTGCACACCACCTACAACGACCTTGAGGCACTCAAAACCCTGATGTCTGACCGCACCTGCGCCGTTGTCGCTGAGCCTATCCAGGGTGAAGGCGGGGTTATTCCCGCAGACCCTGAATTTATCAAAGGGGTCAGAGAGCTCTGTGACCAGCACAATGCCCTGCTGGTTTTAGATGAAGTCCAGTCCGGTATGGGCAGAACCGGCCAACTTTTTGCCTATATGGGCCTTGGTGTAACACCTGACATTCTGACCAGCGCCAAATCCCTTGGCGGGGGCTTCCCGATCGGAGCCATGCTAACCACCAACAAGGTGGCGGAAAGTTTTGGTTTTGGTACCCACGGCAGCACCTACGGCGGAAACCCACTGGCCTGTGCAGTAGCACTGGAAGTGATCAAAACCATTAATGATCCACAGCTGCTGGGTAACGTCAGTAACAAGCATGACCTCTTCCGGAAGCACCTTGAATCCATAAACAGCAAATATGGCATCTTTGCCGACGTACGGGGTAAGGGCCTGCTGATTGGTGCTGAGCTGGTCGAGAAGTATCACGGAAAGGGTAAAGACTTTCTTGCCGCTGCAGCAGACGAAGGGCTGATGTTGCTGGTTGCCGGACCCAATGTCCTGCGCTTTGCACCATCACTTATTATTCCTGATGAAGACATTGATGAGGGTATGGCACGGCTGGAAAAAGCAGTTGCTACCGTGGTTTCCGCCTGAGAGCCCTGAATACCTCGCCATGTCGGCAGAGGTACTTCGCGTTCCCAGGCTCTGCGAGGGTGTTGCAAAAGGTATAAAAGCCTTGAACCACAAAGACACGAAGACACAAAGGAAGCCTTTTTGTTTACCGAGCATACTCAGGCAAGCCCAAAATAACTTTGTGTCTTTGTGGTTCCCTTCTTTTTAAGGCCTTCCGCAACACCCTCAATGCATGGGAATGCATACCCTGCCTGACCTGACACTCCATACCCGGAGTAAAAACAGAAAGAGAATGTCGTATGGTTGAGCCCGCAAAAACGCTTCCCCCTGAAATTCTCCCCTGGCTGGATTTACTCAATAATCAGCATGATGAAATGCTGGCCAGAACCATTGAACTGGCAGAAATAAATTCCGGCAGCCTCAACCGTGACGGTGTCAATCAGGTTCTGGAAAAACTTCTGAAGCTGACCTCAGGTTTATCAAAAGACCATGAACGCATACCTGTTAGCCCCTGGGAGGTGGTAAACGACAGCGGAGAGATCATCCAACACCCGCTGGGTGATGCGTTGAGAATTCGCAAGCGCCCCGAAGCACCTCTTCAGGTCTTTCTGTGCGGTCATATGGATACGGTTTTTCCAAAAGACAGCCCTTTTCAAAAAGTCCGCTGGCTGGATGATGACACCATCAATGGCCCCGGAGTTACTGATTTAAAAGGCGGTATTCTGGTGATGCTCAAGGCGCTGGAAGTACTTGAGCAAAGCCCGTGGACTGAGCAGATCGGCTGGGAAATACTGTTTAACCCGGATGAAGAGATTGGATCTCCCGGCTCAGCCCCCCTGATTCAAGAGGCTGCACAACGCGTCCATCTGGGCATGATCTTTGAACCCTGCTTTGCGGATGGCAACCTTGCCGGCCAACGCAAAGGCAGTGGTAATTTCACCGTTGTCAGCCATGGCAAAGCGGCTCATGCAGGCCGTGAACATCACTTGGGGCGCAATGCTATTCGCGCCCTCTGTGATTTTGTCTCCGCCATGGACGACCTGAATGGTCAACGGCCGGGAATCACTTTTAACCCCGGATACATTCATGGTGGCGGCCCGACCAACATCGTGCCTGATCGCTGTATTCACAAGTTTAACATCCGCCTGGAACAACCGGATGATGAACAGTGGTGCCTGCAAAAGCTGAGCGAGATCATCGAAAGCATCAATCAGCGTGATGGCATTCAACTGGAACTGCATGGCGGATTTACCCGCAAACCCAAGCTGCTGAGCCCTGCCAATGAACAGCTGCTGGCACTGGCAAAAAACATCGGGCATGAGCTGGGTATTCCCCTGGACATTAAACCGACGGGAGGTTGTTGCGATGGTAACAACCTTGCCTCAGCAGGGATTCCCAATATTGATACGCTTGGGGTTCAGGGGGGAGCCATCCATAGTGACCAGGAATATTTAAACGTCAAAAGCCTTGTACCAAGAGCCAGGCTCAGTGCGGCATTATTATTGAGTCTGGCCCATGCCAGTGCGCAGGGTGACTGCTTCGAGTGGTTAAAACGAAAAGGGTAATAGCCAGGAGCCTGTCGGACTTAAGACTGTCCTACTGCGGTTACGATAAATTGGTCTGGCATGAAAACACATAGACCAGAATACTGGTCTATAATAAATCAAATAAAAATACGGAGGCCAAGGTATGCTTGAAGAAATCGGTTCTTACGATGCAAAAACAAAACTGCCGGAAATTTTGCGTCGTGTTGAAGCCGGTGAATCCTTCACCATAACCAACCGGGGAAAACCAATCGCAGACCTGATTCCCAGCAAGGCGAAAAGTCGTTCAAAAGCACAGTCTGCCATCGAAAATTTGCTCAAAGCCAAAAAGCCTGTTGTTTCTGAGAGTGACCTGCAAGAACTCCGGGAGTGTGGCAGGAAATGACTGGCTTTATCCTGGATAACTCCGTTTCCATGCGCTGGTTGTCAGAAACCAGCAAAAAGCAGGATCAGGTTTATGCAGAATCGGTACTCAAAAGCTTCTCACATTCCGACGCCCTGGTTCCCAACCTCTGGCATCTGGAAGTGGTCAATGTCACCCTGGGGCTGGAAAAACGGAATAAAATAAATACAGCCACGGCAGAAGGGTTTCTCGCCCAGCTGGAAAATCTGCCAATTTACGTTGACCCTTTGACGACGAATCAGGCGTTTCATCGCATTGCTACGTTGGCACGAACTTACCATCTGAGCAGCTACGATGCAGCCTACCTGGAACTCGCCATACGGGAAAACCTGCCTTTGGCAACACTGGATAAAATACTGCGCAAAGCTGCACTAAAAGCCGGTATACCGATCTATCTGCAGGGTTCTGAAGTGAAATAGTTTTGTTACGGAGAGATTATGAAACTTTCAATTCATGAGTTATTGAATGCCATGTGGCAGGATTACCTGGCACTCACCCCCGACGCCAAACCTATCCACCAGCTATTTGCTGACCTGAATCAGGGCACGGTGGTCAATGACCACATTGCCCTGCGCACCTTCAATCTCGACCAGGTATCTCTGGATAAAATAGCCAAACCATTTCTCGATGCTGGCTACCAGGCCGTGGATGACTATCAGTTCCCGGCTAAAAAGCTGTATGCCAAATACTATCAGCATAACGACGACACCCTGCCCAAGGTGTTTATCAGTGAGCTGAAAGTTGAGGAACTACCCGGGCACTGCCAGGATATTATCAAAGCGCTGGTAACTCAGGTTTCTGAAGAGTCTGTGAGTCAACAGGGGTTCTGCTATTCCGGTCGCCCATGGCATGTCAGTCAAGAACAGTATCAGACGCTCGCCAGTGACAGTGAGTATGCCTCCTGGGTAGCTGCCCATGGCTTTCGCCCCAACCACTTTACGGTATCCATCAACCATTTGAGTTCACACCCGGATATTCAAAGCGTCAACCAACTGCTGCTGGATAAAGGGTATGACATGAATACCAGTGGAGGCCTGATCAAAGGCTCCCCGGACGTCTTGCTGGAACAATCCTCAACCCTGGCCAAAGCGGTGGACGTGACCTTTGATGACACCATTATGAAAGTCCCGGGCTGCTATTATGAGTTCGCCCGGCGCTACCCGATGGCCGATGGTCAACTTTACCAGGGGTTTGTGGCGGCTTCGGCGGATAAGATATTTGAGAGTACGGATGTGGTTCCGCAAGATTTTCCGCAAGAGAAATGAAGACAGGGTATGAATTCTTCAGACTTTAGGCATGACTCCCCTAAACTGGTGGGCAGTGAATAAAAGGATTCAAAGAATGGAAAACAGTGAATATCCGCTTTACCACAGCGATTACCCCAAATGGCTTGCCCTTCAGCGCACACTATTGGCCGAACGACGTTTTGATGAGCTGGATATTGATAACCTTCTGCATACCATGGAGTACCGCATGGGGGATTTCGTTGATGAACTGGAATCCCATCTGGTCAATTTGTTACTTCATTTGCTGAAACAGCATTACCAGACCCAAGTCATCAACCCACGCCGATATGAGCCGCAGGAATTTCGCAGTTGGTTTGACAGTATTGATTCAGCCCGTGGTGAGATTAGTCGGCTGCTCAATAAACACCCGTATTTGAAAAGCCACCAGGATGAAGCGGTGGTAACCAGCTACCCTTACGCTAAAAAACGTGCCATTAAACAAATGAATCAATACCTGCCCCGAGAACAATGGCTCACCGACGCCAGTTTTCCTGAAGCCTGTCCCTGGCCATGGGAACAACTGCTGGATGAAGACTGGCTACCCTGAAGCGTTTTCACCAAGAGGCTGTTCGTAGTGTTGAAACTTCTGTCTTCAGTTTTTCATCCACTCGAACATGAAGCATTGAGGTATGAGTCATCATCCATTCTCCGTGTAGTCCTATAGGGTCTCAGTATGTAACTCAATTGCGATACAGTCATGTAATCAAGTAATCGCCTCTGGTACATCACTGATATCAAGCAAGTTCCTCTGTGAGCGATGTCCGGCTTAAGGAAGACAATAACTCTTTTACTGGGCTTTCTATGGAACTGTGGGAACCTGTCATACGAAAGTTAAGGGAGACTCCCAAGTGGCGAACCCACAATGGAAATGAAGACATCGTATGAATTCTTCAGACTTTGGACACGGAGAACTTTCTGTCTATACTTGTCCAATAACTTGATCAACTAACGGATTAATTATGAAAGTTGTCTCTTACTCTGAAGCCCGGAACAACTTGAAGTCACTGCTTGACCAGGTGGCCGAAGACGCCTGTGAAACCATCATTCATCGTCGTGACGGTCAGGACGCCGTGCTCATGTCACTGGCAAGCTACAACAGCCTGATGGAAACCCTACATCTGATGTCATCCCCTGCCAACGCCAAACACTTGAACGACTCCATTGAACAGATCAGGGGCGGTCAGATCGTTGAAAAGGGCCTGCTCGATGACCAGTAGACAGAAGCATCTCTGCTGGTCACACAACGCCGGGAATGATTATCTGTACTCCCCCAACAACATCCTGGTAAATATCCGCAACTGAGGAACCAATTGGCTATAACATTGGTCTTATTTGCATATTCAATATCTGGGAATATGCAAAGTGCCAACTGTCCTCAATATTGGCCCCTACCGGTTTTTCTTCTACTCCAATGAGAATGGAGAACCAGCCCATATCCATGTGCAGAGGGACAAGGCATTGGCTAAATTCTGGCTGAAACCAGTATACTTGGCCAGCTCATCTAGATTCTCAGCACGTGAAATCCGGGAGCTGAAAAAGCGTGTAACCGAACACCATGAGCAATTACTGGAGGCATGGCATGAATTCTTCAAACATTGAACCACGCCCTTTAGCGCAGAACATTCAGTTTACGGACTCTGAACTGATTGTCACCTTATTGGATGGCAGGGTTATTCATATACCCATCGACTGGTTTCCCACACTGGCCAATGCAACCGAAAAACAACGGGCCAACTGGAAGCTACTGGGAGAAGGTGATGGCATACACTGGCCGGAGCTGGATGAGGACCTGAGTGTTGCAGGGCTTCTTAAAGGTAACCACTAAACCACTCCAATAACCTCTTGGTAAATATCCGCAACAGGCAGTTCAAGCCCAACCGAACTCAGTACCAGCTGATCACCATTTCTCAGCTGGGTTAACTGCCACTGCTCGCCAGAGCGATGATAAAGATCCACCAGCATATCCTGCTGATCCACCAGCAGGTACTCTTCCAGACTGGCAATTTGTGTATAGGTAGCCAGCTTGCTCAAACGATCATGCTGCTCGGTACTGGGCGACAACACCTCAATAATCAGCTTCGGGGTTTCTTCTACATAGGAGTCTTTTGGGGTTTTATCAGAGGGGTGACTGCAAGCCACCATCACATCCGGGTAAAAGAACATGGTGTCATTTTTACCGCCAGCCCGGACTTTCATATCGTAGACAAAAACCTGACAGCCAGTCCCTTGAAGATGAGTATTCAATAAAGTCGCCAAAGACACGGTCAAGAGATTATGCCGCCGACTCGCATCGACCATGGCATAAACATAGCCATTCACAAATTCGCGTTTAACCTCAGCTGTTTTCTCCGCTTCAAGGTACTCAGCGGCGGTGATTGGGTAGGTTTTCATAAGTGGTTGCAGAGTTGTGTCTGATGGTGTGTTTATTATGTAGTGTTCAGGGTAGTTGGGGAATGAGGGGTAACAGGGAGCCGAATGCTATCAAGGTGTATTCTTACTGAAATTGGTAAGCAGAATAGATAGAATAAGCAGATTTTAAATTTTCTGATCTTTGGTGCCCCCCCTATGCGAGCAATATCAAAAGCAGAGCTTTTTCTGTTGGTTGCTTTCTTTTTTGTGCTCCCCATGTACGAAGGCCCTAAAAACCTGTTGTTAGTGGCTTATATCATTACCTGGTGTGTGCAAAGTTGGAGAGCAAAGGATTTTGGCGGCAAGCTTCGCTCCTGGGAATGGGCTCTTGTTCTGTTTCTTGCCGCAGGCTTTATCTCAGCCCACACCAACCCGTTTGGGTGGGATAAGCCAGTAAGTGGTGCACTGACTTTTGCCAAACTGATTATACCGGCACTGCTGATTTCCAGAACAAGTATCCCGACACCGAAAGTCACCCTTTTGGGATCATCAATTATATTGGGAACATTGATTGCAATACTTGAGTCTTGGTACGTCTGGAATCGTGATGGTGGCCAATACCCAGAACTCAACTCGGTTGGTCATGTTAATCAGACAGCGTTGTATATTGCCATTGCTTTTGGGGTATCTCTGTCACTGTTCATGTTTCAGAAGCGCTGGATAAAAGGATTATCTGCCATTGCTGCTCTGTTCTTGGCAATTGCCATGGTGCCTACCATTTCAATTACCGCTATTGCTGTTATCGCGGCAATGGCCATTGCCGCTATTTTTATGCAGTTCCGGCCTGACCGGAAAAACCTTACCCTACTTACTGCAAGCGTGATTATTATCGGGATATCGCTCTTTGTCGCCAGCAACTATATTCCCAAGGTAAAAAGTTTTAAGACTAATATCGCCTATCATTTGCAGGGCGGTGATACCGGCAGCTCATTCCTGAGCAAGCGGGATGTCATTTTTAACTCTGTTATTTTTGTTTTGTCAGACTTCCCAATGTTTGGCGCAGGTGATCGTCATTTTGACATTGCCACCAGTGAAAAATATATGCAGTCTGTCGCTGCTCAACGGGAAATTCCATATGAACCTGAGCGTTTTTTCCATACAAACCATGGCCATAACATGGTCACATCCGTTCTACTGAATCGGGGTTATATTGGACTGTTCCTGATACTCACATTTATCCTGGTAGCCGCCTGGAAGCATCTGCAGTGGCTTATTCAATATTACTCTGAGCGGAAACCGGAGCCTGAACCGGTCATCGGTATTATGACAGGCATTTATATCATTGTTGGAGGCTTGGGTAACTCAACCCTCTATGTTGAACATGGTCAATTGGCATTCTGCCTGGTTGGGCTTTCCATGGGATATCTGCAGAGAAAGTCCGATCGAAAAGTGATTGATTCTCAGACTTATAATATTTCTGAGCACTCAATGGAAAAGTCCAGCCAGAGTTCAGAAGATCATGTGCTTTAGCATGAAGGCAAGCATAAGCTAGGAGGCTGTCCGAGAATAGTCTGACCTACTGCGGCGGCAGGAAATTGGTCTAAAAATCCGCTTTTGTTCGGCAAATAGCCCCGCTATTCACCTCAC
>NZ_JAHHPM010000059.1 GCF_024606345.1 Endozoicomonas sp. YOMI1 | reverse complement strand
AGGATAGCTGAACAGGGCTATTGATGCTTGAATAATGGATTTAGCGAATGGTTACGCAAACAGCACCCAGCGATCGATAACTCTCTGTAATTTATAGAAATTAAATGTTTTATTAGTCAATACATCAAATCTGTTTTGGTTTTAAGCCCTCTCAGGTAAAGTAGCCTGTACCGCAAAATGATGGTTGTATTCCTCCAGCCATAGACCGAAATGTGCAGAAACTTTGTCATACCCGTTTACGTCTATGGGATGCATTGAAAGAAGGATTCAACGCTTTGAGAACGATTAAAATTCTGTCCCTGTTAGCACTGCTTACTGGCTGTACAGGAATACCGGAAGGCGTTACTCCGGTAACGCCTTTTGAGGTAAATCGCTATTTTGGCAAGTGGTATGAGATAGCTCGGTTGGATCACCGCTTTGAACGAGGTCTTTCTCACATCACTGCAGAATACTCAGGCAATCCTGATGGCAGTCTTCGGGTCATCAACTCAGGTTACTCTGCTGAGGCAAGTGAACGTAAGCAGGCCGAAGGCAAGGCAAAATTTGTCAGAGAATCTAACGAGGGGTATCTGAAAGTCTCTTTTTTTGGTCCCTTCTACGGCTCCTACATTATTTTTGAGCTTGATCAGAAAGGCTATGAATACGCCTTTATCTCAGGGAATGACAAAGACTATCTCTGGCTGCTGGCCAGAACGCCTACCGTCAGTGATCAGGTTAAGTCGGACTTTATCAACAAAGCCAAAGCACTTGGGTTTGCTACTGAGCAATTGATCTTTGTTGATCAGAGCAGTCCTGTTCAATAGCTTTACCGGGCTCAAGGCTCTGCTGGAGGCTGCCGGTTTCCATACCAGTGGTGATCAGGTTGCTGACCTGGCAGGCCATAAAAGAGAAAGGCGTACTGAAGCAGCGCCATTTCGCACTGAATGACCTTTTTCTCCTCCAAGCAGTTGTTCGCACCACTACAGCCCCATATGGTCGCTGTTGTGCCCTGGTAAGTCAGTAAATAATCGTTCGTGGCCTTAAAAGGCGGTTGTTGTGGCCCGGGTTGCTTATAATGAAGTATCTCTTCAGGCTGGGTTAGCGGTGTCTACTGGCCGTCGCTATCCTGGCGCAATACGTTGATTTTGCCGGTCTGTGGATCGTAGGACATGATTTTGTCCTGCAAGGGCCTCAAGTGTGAGCTGTTTCCTGCCCCGGTCTGGCAGGAATCTTCCAGAGTAACGCAATTCCATTTTTTGAAAGAAAAGTTCCCCGTCTATCATCGTTACATTGGATCAATAAATGAACACTATCAGGGCTAAATTTGGCTAATTTAACGGGATAATCCAGTTTTATCTGCTCTATTTCTGCCCATTTGCCATCATCACCAATGCCCCAGAGCTGCACAAGGCCTGGCTGGTGTTTGTCCTTCTTGTTAATTTTGTTGCCATAGGTCAGAAAATGGTTTTCCAATCCATTAAAATGGGCACCTGCAATGGAGTAGCCATCAACAACGTTTGTCATCGCCTGTTTCATCCACTTGTCATGATTGTCGCGCCCCAAAATACAGGCGGTTCCGCCAAGGCTAACGGTATAGGCGAGGTGCCCTGAAGAGGAAAACTGGGCATCGCAAACATTTCTTTGATGTTGAACCAACAACTGTTCCTGCCATTTGCCCTGGCTATCGAGGCCATGAATTTTTACCACCTGGCCATCACCCCGGGTCAGCACACTGTCATCCTGAGCGTTGAAGGCAGCATCGTTAATCCTCACCTGATGGCATAGCTTTGCTTTCTGAACCAGATTGCCTTCCTCGTCATACCCCCAAATGCAGGCGAAATTCGATTCAAAACCATAGCTCAGAAGAAAATTCTCTGAGGGGCTGAAGATGGCATGGTCACTGCCACTGTGCTCAAGGGTCTGAGCTTTATCCAGCGGATCACCAGCACTGCTGCAGTCCCAGAGTTTAAAGTTGCCATAGTTCCGTCTTATGAAGCCTTCGCGATCGCCGCTTTGCTCCGGGGTCTGACCTGTATCCAGCTGGTCATCAGTATTGTTGCAGTCCTGAGGTTTAAAGAGATGGACCAGTAATTTACGCCCGGAGGAGCTGAATCTGGCCTTTGCGCAATCCTGAATTTCAGTTTTTACTACCCAGGAACCGTTTTCGTCATAACCAGAGATTATCGCTTTATTATTTGAATCAAGACTCAGTGCATATTGCCTGGAGGCATTGAAGGACGCTTCGCAAACAAGGCCGGTGCCATGCTTGTTGGAGTCCTTTAAAAAGCATTCAGTATGAAGGACCTCCCCGATCTGCGACCAATCGCCATCGACATCACAACCCAGAAAGATGACCTGGTTACCACCGAAGAGCGCAGCATACTCCTCATCATCACTCATCTGGGCACTCAAAATCTTTCTACTGCACTCAATGACCTTTTTCTCCTCCAGGCTGTTGCTGTCATCATTAAATTCCCAGACGGTCGCTGTTGAACCCCGGTAAGTCAGTAAATAATGGTCCGTGGCTTTGAAGGGCGGCTGCTGTGACCTCCATTGCCGACGGTGACTGATCTCTTTAGCTTGGTTTAGCAGAGTCCACCGACCATTGCTATCCTCCCGCAGTATCTTGATTTTGCCGGTCTGTGGGTCGTAAGTCATAATCTTGTCCTGCCGGGGGCTAAAGCCTGCTTTAACCGGCAGAAAGTCTTCGCCTTTAATGGAGGGGCTGTGCTCAAGCACCACCGCCTCTTCCCAAAAGCCATCGCTGTTCAGCTTACTCACCGTGACACTGCCATCGTGGCTGGAGCTCAGGAGTGTATTTTCCGACTGGTTGAACTCGAAACGAAAGGTATCCCTCCTGACCTTCCCATTCTGCGACCAGCTGCCATCGGCAGTTTGTCGCCAGATGCCCTGAACACGATCGTCCTTTCTGTCGTAACCACAGATAGCCAGATTCTTACCCGAGGGGCTGAACTTGGCATCGCGGATATAACGACCGAAGTTGATCGCCTGTTTGAGTTCCAGATAATTGGCCTTGCATTGGAAAATCTCAGCCTTCATTGAATCAATTTTGCCCGATTGACTGTTAATAAGGGCAACACCCTGTAACTGTTCATCATTAACTGGAACTGGCGCGTCGCTATTTGCAGCAGCGCCGGAAACCTCTGCTGTAAATGCTTTCCGGAAGGCAGATTCGGTGTCTGAATCGTCTGTTGATGATTCGGTGTCTGAATCGTCTGTTGATGATTCAGTGTCTGAGTCGTCCGTTGATGGCCTGTTCAGTGAAGTAAGTGTATTACCACTATTTGCTGAAGCGTCACCCGATGGCACCGTGATATTACCTGCTGATTCAGGCTCGCTGCTACTATCGCACGGTATATTCCGCTGTTCATGCTGTTGCGATGCTTCGGCTAAACCAGGGTCTGACGACTGTGGCATCATGGAAATATTCAGTCCGGTAATCTTACGCTCATCGATAGTGGTGATAACCGTCCATTCGGGTGTTGAATCCAATTTCAGCCGTTCCAGGGATTCGATCTGCTCTGGATCAGGTATTTCTGAGATTTTTTTGTTATGTGCAGCCACTGATTTATGCGGTGGTTCCAGATCATTAAATGACTGCCGTTCATCAGTTTCCATTCTGCTTGCGGCTGTACTGCCTGACGCTATCGGTTGCATGATAACTCCTATCATATTGACACAAAGATTGAATTTATACGGCAATGGATTAGTAGTACTCTATGGTTATTTGATTGCTTTTTATTGATTATCTGACCATCCAGTATCTGAGCTGTAGATCAGTCAACTTGACAAAAGTTCCTGCCCTTAGGGATTTTTTTAGTTCAGGGTCATAAAGTCACTGGAATGAGGTCCACTCAGGGCATTGCACATTGATTGATGCAGCCTGTTCCAATGACAAACTGATCAATCAAGGTTTTCTGTAATAGCGAAAGTCTCCCTGACGGTCCTGTGCGAAATGAAATAAACGGTTGGAAAATTCACCGGCCTCACAGAACCTATGACTTGAGTTTGCCAGAAGGATGTCACTTATCGTTCCTGTTTTGTGTACCGAAACTGCTGTGAAGTTCTTTTAACATGTCCGGTAAAACAAAGTTGGCTTTTGTTTTCCTAACAGCGTTGGCGGGCACATCACGGTTAGCGTTGTCCTGCCTGAATGAATGGTGAGGTGAAGTAAGGCCGCCAGGAACAGCGCGTTTTCGGACAGAGTTTGTGCCTGGCTGTGGATTAATCACCCGGAACTGTGTAGGCGGATAGACGTCAACTAAAAGCTCTTTCCTGTCATCAATTTCACTAGCGCCAAAATAATCGCTCTCGCCAGAATCAGACTGATACGGCAAATTATCAAGATGACAACACTCCCGATCTTTCAGACACTTGTCAACTGTACTTCCGGCTATGCTCCAGCAACGTAATGCACAACTGCCAGTTAAAGCCGCACTACCTAAACAACACTTCGGGAGGGGAGTCACATATCCCAGGATACAGCATCCTGTCATGCACACGACTGTGCTGTATGCCATACAGAACGTCTGCTGCAAATCGTCACGCTCTTTCTCACAGATTTCACAGCGCTGAAAATTATTTCTTCCCAGGGACAGCGGTCGGGGTTGGTAATTGCTTACAGTATTCATGGCTCGATAACTCCAGTTTGCCAGAAGGGTATCACTTAACTTTCTTCCTGGTTTGTGTACCGCATCCGCTGAGAAAATCTTCTATTATGTCCACAGCAACAAAGTCGTCTGTTGTATTCTTGACAGCGTCGGCTCCATTGCTGTCACCATTATCCTCCATGACTGAATGGTGGGGTGAAGTAAGGCAGCCCTGAGCAGCACGGTTCCGGACAGAGTTTGAATCTGGCTGTACAGTGATCAACCGAAATTGTGCAGGTGGAAAGATGTCTGCTATAAGCTTTTCTCTGGCATCAGTTTCACTATCACTAGCGCCAGAACCATCGCTCTCGCCAGCATCAGGCTGATACGGCAAATTATCAAAATGACAACACTTTCGTTCTTTCAGGCACTTGTCAATGCCAGCTCCGGCTATATTCCAGCATAGTGATTGACAACACCCGGTACAGGCCAAACCCGTTAAAAGAGTCTCCGTGTTGCTGCAACCGCACACCAATCCACACATAGAGCATCCGATACACGTTGCTGAGCTGTATGCCAGCCAGACCTTCTGCTGCAAATTGTCACGTTCTTCCTTACAGGATTGACAGCGCTGAACATTGTTTCGCCTGATGGCCTGGGGTCGGGGTTGGTAATTACTTACAGTATTCATGGTCCGATAACTCCTGCTTTCCCAGTTCATCGGACCGGGTTTATTGCCGATTGTTCCCGGCAAGGTTCTCCATGAGCACCTGTTCATTTTCCAATCAAAATTGCTAACCAGCACGGTGCTATAATTTTCAGATCATTTAAAGATCACGGAAGATTATTATGAGCAACGGATTAGGTTCACTTACTCCATCACAAATCAATCAAATCAATAAGTTAGCATCCAATGAAAATTCTGAAAACGATGTACTGGTGGCTCAAAGCAATGGTAAGGAAATCAAGTTTACCGCTATAAGACCAAGGCTCAGCTCTGAAGCCGAACAGAAAAAGCCTGTGCCAGGTTCTGATTTAGCGGTAAAAACCCTGGGTTTAAAGGATCGGAAAGTCTCACCAGCATTAGCAAAAAAGCTCATTGAGGCCCATAAAGCATCGTCGGAAGAATTCGTCAACATGAACGATATTCGCCTCCTCATAGCACACGTTGCTGATAGCGATAGTACTCAGCCCCCGGACAAGGATTCAACAACCAGTCCTGGCGCTAAAAGCAGAAATCCATCCAATACATTGCATTCTAACTGGGGGTCAACGTCCAGTCTCGATAGTGGTTACAACAGCAATTTTTCTGGCAGTACGGAGTCACTGGACTCCATATACGATGATGTAGATTTTCCCCGGGATAAAACAACTTCCCCTTTATCAGCAACAGTTACTAAATTAATTAACGAGAAAAATTATGTAGGCGCACATCATCAAATGCGTAATGATAGTTTGGAGGCCATAAAAGGTGACCATATTACCAATGCAAGATGGAAAAGATTTGGCTTCAGCGATGAGAAAATAGGAAATGTACCTTTACCGAAAGAAACGGCCTTAAAAATTGATGGTAATTATATTCCCGCCAATCAAATCGAGTTGACCAATACCAAGTATGTCGCCATCCAGGCACCTAAACTAGAATGTGGAGGCGACATCTGGCGAGCAGCTCTCGACTCAAAGTGCAGTGTTATTTGTGATCTGACCGGAGAAAATGACAAGCTCGGGCTAGGGAAAGGAGGAGCTATTGATTCGTATTACCCAACCGGAGCCAAAGACAACAAAGACAACAAAGACAAAAAAGAAATCAACTTTGATAATGGGATTAAAGTGAAATTCCATTCAAAACTACAAAAAGATGGGTATACAAAAACAATATATCTGGTTACCGATCCCCGTAGTGGCGAAACCCGCCAGCTAAGAAGATATCATTATACTGGCTGGCCGGATCACGGAGTCCCCAATGGAAAAAACGGTAAAGACTCTCTGCTCAAGTTTATAGAAGCACTGCGCACTCATCAGAAGAAAGAAAAAGTCTATTCAGGCAACACAATGGTGCACTGCATGGCAGGCGTTGGCAGAACCGGAACGCTTATTGTGTTAAATGAAATGTACCAGGACATACTGTCCGGAAAATATAAAAATAAGAAGGAACTGGATCAAGCAGTATTCAAAGCTATTCAACAAGGAAGAGAAGACCGCGGACCCGCCTTTGTCCAATCAGAAAGTCAGATCAAATTTATCATGGATACCGTTCATACATGGCAGGATCAGCGGAGCAGGGGAGAGAACATTATTCCCCGGATATAAGTAGTTCTCAAAATTCGCATCACCTAACAGGATGTCGCCATCCTGCAGATGGG
>NZ_JAHHPM010000058.1 GCF_024606345.1 Endozoicomonas sp. YOMI1 | reverse complement strand
CGTAACAGCATGGAGAGCCGTGTGCAGTGAAAGTTGCACGCACGGTTCGGAGGGGGGGAAACGGTAACCTGTCTACAGGAGCACGTTCCCTACCCTATCACTGCAGCTATCCAGGCAGGAGTGTTCACTGCAGCTATCCAGGCAGGAGTGTTGCCGGGCAGCCTGATTTCAAAGAGTCCCATCATATTGGCGGCAAAAAGCGCAGTCACCAGCGTCAACATGCCAACAAACCAGGGGCTCTGGAATTTCCCTCCCCAACCAAGGGCCTGCCCTGACAGCTTCAGGACCATCAGAAACAGCGCAAGCAACCAGAATGACACCGTAATTCCAGCGGCAGAGGCCATAAACTGACGGCGAATCTGCCGTTTCTCCAGTCCCCGGGTAGCAATCACGCGGCTTAACTTCATGCCCGGCACCGGGAGTACTCAGGGCATGATATTGAGGATTAATCCGCCTGGCAGGGCAATGACCATAATGGACAATAGCCCTTTGCCCTGTGGTTTATTTTGGAGCTGTTTATGAGTTTTCTGATAAAGAATGCCAGTGCGGTTTCTGCGCCGGGTTCGCCAGAGTCAACGGATATTCGAATCTCAGAAAGTTTGATTACTGAGTTGGGGCAAGGTCTTTTGCCATTGCCGGGCCATCAGGGACGGGTCATTGATGCTTCACACTGTGTCGTCTATCCAGGCTGGGTAAATACACACCATCATCTTGCCCAGTCTATCTTAAAGGGGATTCCTGAAGGGCTTAACCAGGGGCTTGGTGACTGGCTGGTTTCTGTCCCTTACCGCTTCTGGCCAGCGGTTACTCCAGAGCTGATGTATCTGGCGGCCCGTCTGGGATGCTATGAGTTGCTTCGTTCCGGCACGACAACCTGTGCTGACCATCACTACCTTTACCACCGGTACACCAGCCCCGAGATTGAGGCGGCGCTCTGGCAGGCCGCGGAAGATATGGGTATTCGCCTGGTGCCTTGCCGTGGTGGAACAACAACGCAAGGAGCCAATAAGGGAATGGAAAAATCAGCAGTTGCGGAAACGGGTATCGGATTAGATTTTTTGTGAACCACAACGGCATATTATTTGGCATGTGACACAGCTGACATATTGTGAACTTCTGGCGTTATACCCGCCTGACGATATGCCCGAAACTTCGCCCGGGAAACCGCTTTCTGGTCCGGGTTCTGAACCACGACTTCACAGACACGGGCAAAGTCTTTGAAGAATGGAGGAACCTCAGGGCTGAGATTAATCAGCAACCGCTTTGATGCCAGGACAGGATGATCAAACCCCAGGGTGATGGGAGACTCTCTGGCCAAAAGTACACTCTCCGATGTATTGCCCTGGATCGGTGAAATGATCCCATGGGGAAGAAAGCTATCCTCCCGCCATGACCAGAGCAGTTGATCCATGGACTTGCAGCTACTTTCATCCGCCGTATGGATATGCATGGGCAGGCCACCACGCCATGCTTTGTCGATAAGGCGGCAGGCAAACTGCTGTTCGTTATGCCCGTTATTGTCAAGATTGCTGTCAAGAAGGTAGAAAGTCACTCTGGTCATGTGGAAATCATAAACTAATCTGAGCAAACAAACAGGCCCTGATCGAAACGATCAGGGCCTGTAATCAGTACTGAATAAGTAAAAAATCAGATTTTATTCAGCAGGTATTGCACCAGCATGGGCACTGGACGACCGGTAGCCCCTTTTTCCTTACCGGATTTCCAGGCGGTTCCGGCGATATCCAGATGTGTCCATGGGTACGCTTCGGCGAATTTTGCCAGGAAACAGGCTGCGGTAATGGTACCCGCAGCAGGACCACCAATATTGGCCATGTCGGCAAAGTTACTGTCCAGCTGCTGGGTATACTCTTCTCCCATTGGCAGCTGCCATGCCCGGTCCATGGCTTCTTTGGAAGCACTGAGCAGCTCTTCAGCCAGCGGCTCATTATTGCTGAGCAGGCCGGTGGTATGATGGCCCAGGGCAACGATGCAGGCACCAGTCAGGGTGGCAATATCGATCACCGCTTCTGGTTTATAACGTTCTGCGTAGGTGAGCGCATCACAAAGCACCAGTCGACCTTCGGCATCGGTATTGAGAATTTCAATGGTCTTGCCGGACATGGACGTTACGATATCGCCCGGGCGGGTTGCCTTGCCACTGGGCATATTTTCTGCCGCAGCCACCATACCAATGACATTGATGGGCAGATCCAGCTCAATAATGGCATTCATTACGCCGAATACGCTGGCGGCACCGCACATATCAAACTTCATTTCATCCATGGTGGCACCAGGCTTCAGGGAGATACCACCGGTATCAAAGGTGATCCCTTTACCCAGAAGTACGAGAGGCCTGGCACCTCGTTTGCCATTTTTGAACTCCATGCAGATCAGCCGGGCTTCCTGTTCGGAACCGGCACTGACGGAGAGCAGGGAACTCATGCCAAGGTCAGACATCTGTTTTTCATTCAGGACCTTAGTGGTCAGTTTGCCATGCTTTTTAGCCAATGCTTTGGCTTCATCGGCAAGATAGGTTGGATGGCAGATATTGCCTGGCAGGTTGCCCAGGGTTCTGGCCACATTCCGGCCATTACCAATGGCCTGACCCTGGGCCAGACCGGTTTTCACTTCTTCGGCATTTTTACGATCCGCCAGCAGTGTCACCTTCTTCAAACCCGGACCTTTGCCGGTATCGTTTTTAAACTGGCTGAACTGGTAAAACGCATACTCAACCGCTTCAACCACCTGACGGGTGATCCAGTGAAGTGATTTGCCCTCGACGGTGATATCTTCGATGGCAATGGTAGCTTCCCTGGCATTCAGCGACTTCAATTGGCTGGCCAGGTTAGCGGTCAGTTTGTTAAACCCGGCTTCTGTTAATGGCTTATCATTTTCACCCATGGCCAGCAGCAGCAGACGCTCAACAGGTGCATGCCGGGTGTGCAGGAGTATCAGTGAGTGACCGGGCTTGAAATCCAGGTCGCCAAGTTTGAGTATTTCGGCAAGATGCCCCTCAGTTAACGAGTCTATGGCTGTCGCAGAGGGCGGAAGCGTTTTCTTGTGGACGCCAATAACAAGGCAGGCAGTTTTCTGTTTTTCTGCGGCACCACTCTTAACAACAAATTCCATGGTCTCTCCAAGGGGACAAGTTATCCGATTTTATGGATAATAATACGGTTAAGCCAATTCAACCAGACGCTTTAGTTCGGATATGGGATATTCAGGTAATATCCGGACGGCTATCAGAACGTAGAAATCATTGGGTTAATTGTATGTTTATTCTACGATTATGTCAGATAGTCGGGGATTATTCCGTTTTTTTACGTCGATTGACGCATAATTGTTCGTTTTGATTTTATGAATTTCACCAAGGCATGCCTCTAATCATATTTCGTTACCTGTCCAGACAGATGCTGCAGGTTATGTTAGCTGTGACGTCTGTCGTATTGCTCATTATCATGAGTGGACGCTTTGTGAACTACCTTGCACAGGCAGCAACCGGGACGCTGAAAGCGGACTACCTCTTTGCCATCATGGGTTACCGGATCCCGGAGTTTCTGGTCATGATACTGCCTCTGGGACTTTTTCTGGGCATTATTCTCGCCTATGGCAAGCTGTATGTTGATAACGAAATGACGGTGCTCAGCGCCTGTGGTCTGAGCCGTAATCAACTATTAGGCATGACGATGGTGCCTGCAGTCGGGGTTATGCTGCTGGTTGCGCTGTTAAGCCTTGAGGTTGCCCCCCGGGGAATACAGGAAGTTGAAAGAATTTTTGCCGAGCAGGACGCTCTGACCGAGTTTGATACCCTGGTTTCCGGTCGGTTCCAGAAGTTTGGCTGGCAGCGCGTGACCTACGCCGAGGCGTTGACCGATGACCATCAGCAGATGAACAAGGTTTTTATTGCCAACCGTAATGGGAATAGCAATAACATGGGATCAATGACATTGCTTCTGGCACAAAAGGCAAGCATTGAAGCCAATGCAGGAGAGGGTGGACAGCGCTATCTGATATTGGCTGATGGCTACCGCTATGATCTGACGCCCGGCGCATTGCCTCTGCGGGAAATTGCGTTTGAAAATTACGGTCTTCGTATGGAAGAGCGCCGCTCCGGAAAAGAGATCAGCAAGGGGCAGGCTCTGCCAACGGCAGCACTCATGGAGTCCGACACACCGGGCCATCGTGCTGAGCTGCAATGGCGGATCTCTCTGCCTCTATTAATACCTATTGTGGTGCTGATGGCGTTGCCGCTTGCCCGGGTTAATCCCAGACAGGGGCGTTATGTGAAGCTGTTGCCCGGAATATTGCTGTATCTGCTGTACCTGGCTTTGCTCATGAGTGGACGTGGAGCGATTGAGGATGGGCGACTGCCGCCGGATATTGGCCTGTGGCCTATTCATATTCTTTTCTTGCTGATTGCTTTGCTGTTGTACCTTGTTGAGCCGGGCAAACTCTTGCTGGCGCGCCGGAGGGCTGGAAATGCGTAAGCTGGATCGCTATATATCCAGAAATGTTCTTGGGGCAACGGTTATTGTCCTGCTGATTCTGGTATTTCTGGAGGCGTTGTTTGCTTTCCTGGGGCAGTTGGATGATGTCAGGGGCAACTATCAGTCGCTGGACGCTTTGATTTATACCCTGTTGATGATACCCAAAAAACTGTACGAGCTGATTCCCGTTTCGGCACTGGTGGGCTGCCTTATGGGGCTGGGTTCCATGGCGTCCAACAGTGAGCTGGTGGTTATGAGGGCCGCTGGCATTTCACTGTGGCGTATTCTGGGGGCGGTGATGAAGCCCACCCTGGTCATGATTGTTTCCGGATTGATGCTTGGAGAATATCTTGCCCCCATGGCCGAGCAGGTTGGCGAGACCAGAAAGGCGATAGCCCGCTCTGCTGATGGCACGTATACCGGAGAAGGTATCTGGCACCGTGAAGGCCGTGAATTTATGTACTTCAATGCCGTTGAGCCAAACGGTGTGCTTTACGGCGTGAGTCGTTATGTTTTTGATGATGACATGAAGCTTCAGGAAAGCTCGTTTGCCAAAAGGGGGATTTATCAGGGAGATCACTGGTTGCTGGAGAATGTCACCACCATACGCCGTAAGGATGAGCAGTTTATTACTGAGCGGAGTCTTGTTGAGCCCTGGGATACCAGCTTGACAACAACGCTGCTGAAAGTCGTGGTGGTCAAGCCTGAAGCATTGCCAATATCCGGCCTGCTCACTTATACGCAGTATCTGGCAGCGCAGGGGCTGGATGCTGGAGAGTATGATCTGGCATTGTGGACAAAGTTGCTTCAGCCGTTATCCATACTCTCCCTGGTTATTGTGGGCATTTCGTTTGTCTTTGGCCCTTTGCGTTCGGTCAGTATGGGATTGCGGATTTTCTCCGGGGTAATCACCGGCATTATCTTTATGATCGTACAGAACCTGATGGGACCATCCAGCCTGGTATTCGGGTTTCCGCCGGTATTGTCGGTTATGTTCCCAGTCATCATCTGCCTGCTGGCCGGGGCGGTGATGTTAAGGCGTGCTGCATGAAGGATTAAGGCAACACGACACTGGGCAAATGTTTCGGTGTGTTCGTATTTGGCAGGAGTAAGCGGGAGTCTGTGAACGTTAATGCTGGTAGTGCAACCAGTGCCGTTCGGTTATGAAACTGCACTATGAGGGTAGAAGCCTGTAGTCAGGCTTTCTTTGCCGGTTTTTCCAGAAGAATGACTCTGGATGATGATGCCAGATCCTGCCAGCTTCGCCGCTTATGATCAATGAGTGCCCAGAGAATCCCGATACCCGCAAGCGACAATGAAGGAATGGCAGTCAGAAAACGGATAACGCTTTGCCATGGGCTGATCAAATGATTGTTACTGCTGACCACTTTTATTCTCCAGGCCTGCATGCCAAGGGTTTGTCCTGACCGGGTCCAGAAAAAGCCAAAGAAACCGTAAATGATAACCAGCAGGGCGGCGTAGAAAAAGGGGCCTCCGAGCTGGTAACCCTCTTCAGTCATCGTTTTCAGCTGCTCATCACCAAAAATCTGAATCTGGATGAACAGATTAATAAAACCGGCCATAAACAACAGGGCCAGGATTAACAGAGAATCGTACAACATGGCCGCAGCTCTTCTCCACACTGGAGCCGGGGTAAGATTAGTGGCTTCCATCGACCTCTTGCCTTGTTATAAAACGTGTCGGTACATTCTATCAGCAATTTTTTTTTACGCACATAACTACTGCGTCGTCCACTCGCTGTTTGAACCCGGGCCTGGTGTCCCGGCATTTTTTTGCCTTGGTGCTACCCTCAAGATCAGCACCAACGTTTTGTGAATTGCTCATTGCCAGCATGATCACTGCAGAGGGCTTTGTTACCCAGTCCTGGTTTCAGGGCAAACTTCACAACCATTGTTCCTTGTCATTGATGACTCCTTCGTTCTGCGCTTTAGTGAAAA
>NZ_JAHHPM010000057.1 GCF_024606345.1 Endozoicomonas sp. YOMI1 | reverse complement strand
AACAGAGGGAAGAGTGGCGCAGGCTGGCCAAAGAGGTCTGCCAGGTGATTGCCAGCCAGGGCGACCTCTGGTATCCGATAGCATTGCAGGACAGTAGCGCAAAGCGCGAACATTTCTTCAGCATCGGTGCCGCCAGCCAGTGTGAGAACACAAAAAAGCGGTGGGAGCACCATCCTTCGCCATTCAGTTATCAGCTCTTTAGCATCGGTAAACAGTCCGCTGCTATCCGGGAGTTAATCTCGCCTTATATCGAACACCTGGCAGAACCACCGGAACCCTCCTTCTCCCTGGCACAACTGACCCCAAACAGTGCGGCCATGAAAGAATGCCAAAGTAGCTGGCCAAAGGGGCTGTATAACGACCCCATTTTTCATCCCTTGATTCACCCGCAAAGGTTGCAGCCGGCATCGCAGGTCGATACGTTTTTGACTGCCCCGTGATACTCCGGTCGGATAAATTCAAAAGCAGGACTGCCCGGAAACCACACAGTCAAGTAACACTCTGGAACCAAAGTAAGCAAGGATCAGAAACAGGACACCGGCCAGAGTCCAGCGAACGGCAGTCTGCCCACGCCAGCCAAATCGCCAGTGGCCAATTAACAGTGCCGCAAAAAGACACCAGGCGGTGATGGACAATACGGTTTTATGCACCAGTTTCTGGGCAAACATATCTTGCAGGAAAAGGAAGCCACTGCCCAGCGAGAGCGTCAGCAGAATGACCCCGAGGCCCAAAAACTCAAACAACAGCCGTTCCATGGTCTGCAACGGCGGCAATGTTCTGATGGTATGCCGGTGAGTGCGCAGTTGGTGTTCCTGATAGGAAAGCAGAATGGCCTGAAATGCCGCCACCATCAGAATGCCATAAGCCATGACCGAGAGCAGCACATGGGAAACCATCGATGATGCCGTGTTCCAGACAATATGTTCAACCGGTGCCAGCAGGGCAAGCACAATGGCCAGCATGCTGACCGGCAGAATCATCACCAGCAGGCTTTCCGAGGGTTTCTTCAGACTGCTCAGTAACACCATCATGGTTACCATCATAGAAGTAAGCGAACCCATGGTGAACACACCAAGATTGATGCCCCGATCAGTATGGATGGAGATGTATAACGCAATAACGTGGAAAATCAGGCCAAAGGCGGTAATCAACAGAACCAGCGATTTAGGCACTTCACGCCCACCGTTTCGCAACCCCTGCCCAACCGTGCCTGCCAGATAGCAACCAAGCGCACCCATACTGACGAAAATGACACTCATTAGCGAAGCCTATTTATCCCCAAAGCAGCAAAAAAATAAAAAGCAGGAAGCCCTCTTTACAATAGGCTTCAACGAAAAGCAGCATCGGCAGTTTGTCATATTACCTGGCGCTAGACAAACAACCTTTCACCGGATCCACTGAAATGGATGCCGCTTTAGTTTCGATTCCTATATAATGGCCATCATTCTATGCGTTCAACCGCATAAACACCTTAGATCAGGGTAATTCCCAGAATGTTCGAAAATTTAACCGAGCGCTTGTCCCGTACACTGAAAACCGTAACCGGGAAGGCCAAGCTAACCGAAGACAATATCAAGGACACCCTGCGTGAAGTGCGCATGGCCCTGCTGGAAGCAGACGTTGCCCTGCCGGTGGTTCGAGAGTTTATCAACCGGATCAGGGAGCGCGCCATCGGGCAGGAGGTTCAGTCCAGCCTGAGCCCGGGCCAGGCGTTTATCAAAATCGTCCAGAATGAACTGATTGAGGTGATGGGTTCGTCCAACGACGAGCTAAACCTGGCCACCCAGCCACCGGCCGTGATCCTGATGGCCGGTCTGCAGGGTGCCGGTAAAACCACCTCCGTTGCCAAGTTGGGTAAATGGCTGAAAGAGCGCCAGAAGAAATCGGTCATGGTGGTCAGTGCTGACGTTTACCGTCCCGCTGCGATCAAACAGCTGGAAACCCTGGCTCAAGAAACCGGCCTGAACTTTTTCCCGTCTTCTGCTGACCAGAAACCGGTGGATATTGTTAACGGTGCCATCCATGAAGCCCGTATCAAGCACGCGGATGTCCTGATTGTCGACACCGCCGGTCGTCTGCATATCGATAACGATATGATGGCTGAAATCCAGCAGCTGCACAGTGCCATCAACCCCATAGAAACCCTGTTTGTGGTGGATGCCATGACCGGTCAGGATGCGGCCAATACCGCCAAGGCGTTTGGTGATGCCCTGCCATTGACCGGTGTTATCCTGACCAAGGCGGATGGTGATGCCCGTGGCGGTGCTGCACTGTCGGTTCGCCAGATCACCGGCAAACCCATCAAATTTATCGGTATGGGCGAGAAGACCGATGCTCTGGAACCTTTCTATCCAGACCGTATCGCCTCCCGAATCCTGGGCATGGGGGATATTCTCTCCCTGATCGAGGAAGCCGAGCGCAAGCTGGACCGCAGCAAGGCGGACAAGCTGGCCAGCAAGCTGAAGAAAGGCAAAGGCTTTGATCTGGAAGATTTCCGCGACCAGCTGCAGCAAATGAAGAAAATGGGTGGACTCACTGGCATGGTGGACAAACTGCCCGGCATGGGCGGCATGGCACCACAGCTTCAGGGACAGATGGACAACAAGATTTTTGTCCAGATGGAAGCCATCATCAACTCCATGACCCCAGCTGAGCGCGCCAACCCGGACATCATGAACGGATCCCGTAAAAAGCGCATAGCCGCTGGTTCCGGCACCCAGATCCAGGACATCAACCGACTCATCAAGCAACATAAGCAGATGAGTAAAATGATGAAAAAAGTCACCAAGAAAGGTGGCATGAGCAAACTGATGCGGGGCATGTCGGCCATGAAAGGCCAGCTGCCCGGTGGCATGGGCGGCATGATGCCTCCCGGCGGTGGCAAGAAGTTTCCGTTTTAACTACCCATCAATCGCCAGCTCCAAAACAGGGCTGGCGGTTTGAATTTAATAGCAATTTTCATTGAACGCAGTAATTTATTTCAATCCCGAATAACAAATAAAATTCACATTTCGAACATTTACGACTTTTTGCTGTCTAAATTTCTGCGTGATTAGAAATCAAGTCAGGAAAGGATCTCTGTTTTTAATCACCATTCCTATTCTGAGACCCAAATTCGGGCTAAAGAATAAGGCATTAAACTTAATACCCATAAAAAACCAAAACGAGCAATGACCTTAAAACAAATTCAATTTTGACCATCAGTATAATGGAGTATTCGACGTGGATAATATTACCCGGCCCCGTCATGATTATTCAAGCTTGCCAGTAAGACAATCAACACCTCCCCCTCAACGCAGAAACAGCCTTTGCCTGGGTGAACTCAGCTCTATAAGAGGTGGTGCCAACTGCACCGGCAAGAATGATGTCGGTAACACTGCGATTCCAGATCGAACGATTAAAAAGCTTGATTGCCAGGCTACACTAAACACCGACTCTGCTCCAAAGACAAATATCGAATCGGAAGAGGCATCAGTTCTTCCCAATCAAGACAACGCCCCATTATCTACTCAACCAGCATTATCGAGGAGCCCCTCTCCAGTTATAACCGGAGATAACTTGCCTTATCTTTCCTGCTTTAACTTCTTCATGATGCAACAGCAAAAACATATCCCGCAACAGAAAAAACCTAAACCGCAACAGCAAAACCCTCTCCCGCAAGAGCAAAAATCTATCCTGCAACAGCAAAAACCTAACCCGAAACAGCAAAAACCTGCCCCGAAACAGCAAAAATCTATCCCGCAAGAGCAAAAACCTACTACCCCGCAACAGCAAAAATCTACCCAGAGCGATATGACCAAACGGGAGGAGCAAGAAGTTAAGAAGCCATTGGAGATCGTAACCAGCGCCGCCTGCCCATCTCCGACGCCAAAGCTAATACACTCACACAACAATGTTTCATTAATCAAACATGCAGGCATCCAGGCAAAAAACAACAACTGTTCACTGGCCGCTTTTTTTATGGCTATATCAAATAACAATCTATTGAATACATTGATTAACGAGATTCAGGCTGGAACTATCAAACTACCATTGGAGGGCAAAAAGCAACAAGCCGATTCACTGAATGATCTTTTATCAATATGTAAAAATTTTTTCTTTGATGAAGAGACTAATGGCTACATTGCTGATGAAGGCTTGAACCGCATAAGAACACTTTTCCAACTCGACAAAGGAAGACTGTGCACTCCCCTGGCATTGACGGATATTATCGGAGCAATCCTCAAACACATCTATGATTATCCGGAACCCAAAGCAGATCCATCCGGAAATTACCATAACCTCAAAGAATCGCAGTCATCCCTGAAGCACAAAATATCATGGATTGATGCCGGGAATGCATTCATCCCTACCTATGAATCAAAAGAAACAGTAAGCAGTCTTATGGATCATAGAATTCCAAAACTTACAATTCCGCAAGACCTGATCAAAGAAGAAAAACCAAAAGGGCCTCCTCCCCCCAACCCGCCAAAAACTGTTGAGATTCTCAGCGAATACAAGCAGGGCGAAGCGCTTGCCATAAAATGTACGGATGAACATGATAGCAGCACAGGCAATTTGGTCCGTAAAAAATTTGAATATTTTGGTGACATGGTGAATCAATCGAGGACGATGAAAGCCGATGTTGAAGATCACTATCGCTGGGGCAACTTTGCTCGTTCCGCTACTACATCATTTATCAATAAAAAGGGACAGCAGATATTCGTTAATCATGCGCTAAGCGGCTTTGACAAGGACGAACCTGAAAGTGGAATAATACAAACAAACATTTCTCGAATGGCAACAACCGTGGAAGAGCTTATCAATATTTGGCTCAATGACACAAAGGATCAACTTATACTTAATGATTGTGCGTTCCAACAGTTATTACCTGACAAAAAACACTTCCCGGAAGTGTTGCTTGTTACCATCCCCAACCTTGGACCCAAGGTCAGAACCAACCTGGAGTGGTGGAAAGATGCCGCTATTCCCACTGCCGAAGGAGAAAAGATGGCTTACGAAGTCAGTGCCCTGATCAGCATTGAAAGCGGCCATTTTCTGGCCTGGAGTATAGAAGGCAACGTCCTTAATTATGCTGACTCCATGGGACACTCAGAAAACGATGAGACCGTCCCCTTAGTGGTCAAAATGCCGTTGACCGGGGCTGAAACGGCGTTACAGGCCGCTGAGAATGACAGTGAAAGTAAATTCGATGCCTATTGCTCGGCAATGCGAAGGGTCGCCAATCTGAAGCAATCAGCAGCACTGTTTATTCTGAGAAAAAAGCCCCTTTCATGAACGACTCTCAAAGGCTGCTGTTACTCTGCACACGGGTCGTTCGGATAACTGCATTGATATCGCTTTGCCTCAGAATAACTTGATCATTTTACTCAGTCCGGGAAAAGATCGCCGCCCGCTTCCCGACGTCCGCAAAAGCACAAGCGGTTCCAGCTTTTCGGGCAGCGGGAGGCGGGTAGCGTCCAGGAAATATGGAAGTTATTTCAGGACCGTTCCCAAAGCAGGTAAACACAGTGCCCGCATAGGGAACATACTTATCACAGCATATTGCCACCTCCTCTGGTTTTCCCTACAATATGCGCCCTTTATGATTGGCTTGAATCCGATCATGGATTGGCTGACGGACAATGAAAAAGGAACTTTCCTCGCTCAAATCTGTCTCAACTCTTCTGGGTTTTAGTCATACGCCCTGTGCGTCTGGCAAGGTAAACACAGAAAACCAGTTGCCGGAAACAACTATAGGAAACCCTATTCCATGGTAACCATTCGTCTTGCCCGTGGCGGCTCTAAAAAGCGTCCATTTTACCACCTGACCGTGGCTGACAGCCGTAACGCTAACGGCGGTCGTTTCATTGAGCGTGTAGGTTTCTTCAACCCTGGTGCTCGTGGCCAGGAAGAGCGCCTGCGTATTGATAATGAGCGTGTAGAATTCTGGCTGGGCCAGGGTGCTACTGCATCTGACCGCGTTGCCCAGCTTCTGAAAGAAGCCAAAAAGGCTGCGTGAGGTTAATAATTCAGTGACAACGGCAGTAGAGGGCGCTGTGAAGCGCATTACGTTAGGCCATATTTCCTCCGTATTTGGAGTCAAAGGCTGGCTGAAGATTCATTCCAACACCAGCCCGATGGAAAACATCCTCAACTACCCACGCTGGATTCTAGACCGCAACGGTGATGTTAAAACCGTTGACATCGATCAGGCCCGGCCACACGGGAAAGGTCTGATTGCCCATATCGTCGGCTGTGACGATCGTGAGCTGGCCCGCAGTTACTGTGGTTACCAGATCACCATCAACGCCGATGATCTGCCCGAACCGGAAGATGACGAGATTTACTGGCATCAACTGGAATCGCTGGATGTTTTCTCACGCAACGCTGAGGGAGACAATGTTCTGCTGGGCAAAGTCAGCCACCTGATGGAGACAGGTGCCAACGACGTGCTGGTCATTCGCCCCGCAAAAGGCAGTATTGACCGTCGTGAGCGTCTGGTACCCTGGCTTACCGGAACGGTGGTGTTAGACGTCAATCCTGAGAAAGGATTTATCCGGGTAGATTGGGACCCGGAGTTTTAACTGGCCATGACGACTCAACACTCATCCCTTGATGAGCCAGCCGGAGAAACACTGGCAGAAACTCATCAGGACGCAGACAAGAGCGCCATGGACATCGGAATGTGGTTCGGTGTCGTCAGCCTCTTCCCGGAGATGTTCCGGGCCATAACCGGGCACGGTATTACCGGCCGCGCGGTTAAGGAACGGCTGATTGAGGTACAGACCTGGAATCCCAGGGACTTTACCCATGACCGGCACCGAACTGTGGATGACCGACCTTATGGCGGTGGTCCCGGCATGTTGATGAAAATTCAACCTCTGCGTGACGCCATCCATGCAGCCCGCAAAACTGCAGGAACCGAGACCAAAGTGATTTACCTCTCTCCCCAGGGTCGCATGCTCGACCAGAAAGGTGTAGAGGAGCTTGCCCAAAGCAAGAAACTGATCCTGGTCGCGGGGCGATATGAAGGTATTGACGAGCGGGTAATCCAGACCGAAATCGATGAAGAATGGTCTATTGGTGATTACGTGTTAAGTGGTGGCGAACTCGCTGCCATGACTCTGATTGATGCAGTATCACGCTTTGTACCGGGCACCCTGGGTCATAAGGATTCCGCTCATGAAGATTCATTTGCTGATGGTCTTCTTGACTGCCCGCACTACACCCGTCCTGAGCTTTTTGAAGGGCAGGAAGTGCCGCAAGTACTGTTATCAGGTAACCATGCACTTATTGAGCGCTGGCGACTGAAGCAGTCTCTGGGCAGAACCTGGCTGAGACGACCTGACCTGTTAGAGAACCTGCGGCAAAACAGGTCACTGACCAGCGAGGAAGAAAGGTTGTTGTCGGAGTTTATTGCTGAACACTCAGCTAAGAGCCACGACAGTGCCTGAGAGCATGACTCTTTGGCCAACCGAATGTGCTATTGGCTTGTTTTGGATTGGTTTTGAACGTGCGTCAAAGCAATCTGAGTGAAACACAGCTTGAGCGGGACAAAATTGACTAACCAGGAGCAATTATCAATGAGCAAAAACAAAATCATTGCGCAGCTTGAAGCTGAACAAATGAACAAAGACATCCCTGCCTTTAGCCAGGGTGACACTGTAGTCGTACAGGTTAAGGTAAAAGAAGGCAACCGTGAGCGTCTGCAGGCGTTCGAAGGTGTTGTCATCGGTAAGCGTAACCGTGGCCTGAACTCTGCTTTCACCGTTCGTAAAATCTCCAGCGGTGTTGGCGTTGAGCGTACATTCCAGACTTACTCTCCGCTGATCGCTTCTGTGACTGTGAAGCGTCGTGGTGACGTTCGTCAGGCTAAGCTGTACTACCTCCGTGAGCTGAGCGGTAAAGCTGCTCGTATCAAGGAAAAGCTCAACTAAGATTCAGTTTAATTTTCCGGCAACTGATTTTTACACGAGTTTCTCAGAAGAGCGGATTGGTGTAACACCTGATCCAGTGAAAGCGGCGAAAGCCGCTTTTTTTATCTGAACGAATCATGTCTTTCGCTGTCTTAATAAGTGAAGAAGCAGTTATAAAGACACTCATATTTATGCCGGATATTATCCAACCCCGCCACTCCAGCTTTGCCGTAAAAACAACACCGCTAAGTGAGGATAACACTGCAGATTTCAGAGACAGTAGTGCCACCCAACTTCTGGAACCAGACTCACCCTTAACCAGATCGACTGTAAAAAGTGGCATTGGCGAGTCGAATTCCTCCAAAATCAGTCATAGACAGGTCTCGATTAATACCACAACCCACTCACTGCTCACATCAACTGCAGCTCAGGATGTGGCAACACTACCTGAAGGACCCGGCTTTCTTCTGCGCTTTCCCGAAGAACATCTTTTCCTGCTCTTTGCCGACCCGGATATCATTATTTCCAGACGTTCACCACAGGAATATGAAGATAAAGAGCCGGGATGCACAGCGGCCTGGTGCCGCTGTATGAGCCAGGTATTAGAGTGGATTCAGCACGACCCTGTGGATGCCCCCCTGATTTCCCGACAACGCTATATGCAGATCAACGCCTTACTGACCGAAGGCGTGCAAAATATGCTTGACGGCCATATCCCCGGAACCGCACGAAAAATTTGCGTGCGTTATGCCACCAATGGACATACCCAAAAAGGCATCATCCAGGCTCTGCTATACAAGCAACAACTGGAAGAAAGCTATGAGTTTTGCCGTGGTACCCTTGATGCGACCATTTCCACTTCTCCGAAAAAACGCATAACTCCTGATAGAAACCTAATTTCAAAATATACCAAACTTAAAGGTAAAACCATTTCTTTCAGGGCAATAGGACCTAATGGTCCGGGATCAGAAAAAAACGGAATTGATAAAATTTTATTCAAATACCAGCTTCTGGCCCTCCTTGAGAAAGAAATAATCACCCCGCTGAATACACAACTGAAATCACTACAGCACAGAAAAATCAACAAACCTGAACTGCTGGTAAAACTGATTAGAATACTTGCCAAATACTGGACCAGACTTGAGCAGCTACACACACCTCTGGATGGTACCTGCAGAACAAATTATATGTTAATGCAATATATTTTTATGAAATTTGGCTTCCCTCCGCCTGTATTAAGGGATCCAAACTCAATTGACCTGGTTCACATGGCTCTTTGCAAAAAAATCATTGGCATTGGATTAAAAAATTCACTGAGACTAATGGGTAAAGAGGATCAGGTATCAGAAACAGAGGTGATTATTGATCAATATACCAAACGATACCTGAGAAATCCGGCTTGCTTTTTCCACTGTGCTCAAGATTACGAAAAATACCTGATTCCAGAAGTATTGAATTTTAAAGATGGTTACCTGGACCAAATGAAGCATCTTACCAAAGCGTTCACTGAGGTACTGGGTCCACACAGAGTCGTCACACAAACCGACACAAAACCACTGAAAACACCTTTACGTGGCCGAAAGAAATCATAAGTAAACAGTTTATTAATCCTCTGAAAACCGTTGAAAAATAATCGGTTGGCCCGGGGGAGGGTCAGAAACAGCGTAGAGCAACCTCTGTGACTTATGGCCCGGAACTTTTTATTGTCTACCGGGTCAAAAAAATTTCAATTCCCTGGGAAAAAACCTACATAGAGGTTTGAGTCATGAACACTTCAGGTATTATCAGGCCAGTCGGACACCAGGACACTTTGTCGAGTCGCCCAAGGGAACCTCCCCCTCAGGCGCTCACAGAACCGTACTTGAA
>NZ_JAHHPM010000056.1 GCF_024606345.1 Endozoicomonas sp. YOMI1 | reverse complement strand
TTTTCACTAAAGCGCAGAACGAAGGAGTCATCAATGACAAGGAACAATGGTTGTGTTTTCCAAGCATATAATTTCCGAAAATTCACAAATTAGGAAAAATGTTCCCGATAATTACCAGAATAAAGTTGCCAAAAATTTCCAGCAATTCGTAATTCAGCAAGACGACTTTCGCTCATCAGCCAGGGAGTCCACTGACTTAAATCTTCTGGAGGCTTCCTGCCATTGGCAATGCAAGCTTCCAGATAGCCTGTCAGCCACTTTTTCTGATTAATCTTCAGAGGTTCAGGGTCACCAAGACGTTGAATAACCACGCTGCCAACTCTGTACTCCATTCGCTTCCGCTGCCATAGTAGTTTTTCCTGCCCACCGTAGGGTAGGATCACGCAACGTCTGCTCGGCGATATTATTATCCATTGGAATATCCCGGCTATGAACAAACCGGCAAGTTCTTCCCAATGGTTAGCCAGGCTTTCAATTACCTTTCTGGCCCTTGTCGCCAGCCGTGGCCGGGCAAGCTCCCTGTCCCTATTACCTGATTGAGCCACAGCTTCATAGAATGTGAGGGCGAGATGCCGCTGCGGATCCAACCTTCAGCAACATAAAGCAGAGTATGTTCGAGCTTACCGTCATTATTGTGAGTTACTGGAGAAAAATGGCTTTCGTACTTTTGATGACTGTTTGATTAGACTGATGGCCAGCAATGCTGATTTCTGGGGATTTTAAATGAATTACTGTATTTATTCAGGATGGGGAGATCAAAGGGGCTGCGCCGAGTCTGGCGCAGTATGAGGTGGAGGTTTGAAACAGTCAAGATTCAAGGCCCGGCACCGGTTTCTTCATAAGAATTTGGCATAATAAATGACAGAATTTGTTAAAAATTGAGAGTCTGACCAGAGTTGCAGTACGCAAGGACAACTCCACTACCGGCCATTGATTACTTATGTTCCTCTACTTTATTGCTCACTGTAGAAGGCAGGGCTATTAATGTGCTCCTTTTTTAATAAGGAGTTTTTGGCACGCGGGGTGACGATGGCTGTAAGCCAAGTAGAGAGCCGTCTGGCCACCGTTATTTTTCTCATAGAGAGGATTGCAATATCTGGATGGCCTCTATGTGGCTTTCATCAGCAGCTAAGTGGACAGCCATCCGGCCTAAGTTATCCGTCTCTTTGACCAGGGAAGGGTCAA
>NZ_JAHHPM010000603.1 GCF_024606345.1 Endozoicomonas sp. YOMI1 | reverse complement strand
TAGACGGGCGCTATTCTCGGACAGCCTCCTAGCATCTATTTCACACGCATAACGAATTAAAGCGTACGCTGTACTTCAATCGTCTTGTAAACCTCGATTTTGTCACCAGGCTTAACGTCGTTGTAGCTCTTAACGGCGATACCACACTCCATACCGTTACGAACTTCGCTGACATCATCCTTGTAACGACGCAGAGACTCCAGCTCACCTTCGTAGATCACCACGTTATCACGCAGTACACGAATACGGTCGTTGCGGTACACGGTACCTTCAATCACCATACAGCCAGCCACAGCGCCAAACTTCGGTGATCGGAATACTTCACGAACTTCGGCGGTACCCACGATCTGTTCACGGGTATCGGAGCCCAGCATACCGGTCAGCGCTTTCTTAACGTCATCAATAATGTCGTAGATAACACTGTAGTAACGCAAATCCAGCTCTTCAGTCTCTACCACTTTACGGGCAGAAGCATCGGCACGAACGTTAAAGCCGACGATAACTGCGTTGGAAGCCAGGGCCAGGTTAGCATCGGTTTCGGTAATACCACCAACACCACCCGAGATAACTCTTACTTCGACCTCTTCGTTGCCCTGCTCTTCCAGCGAAGCGGTCAGAGCCTCCAGGGAGCCTCGTACGTCAGCCTTGAGCACGATGTTGAGCGTCTTCTTATCTTCAGTACCCATTCTGGAGAACATATTCTCCAGTTTGGAAGCCTGCTGACGAGCCAGCTTAACTTCGCGGAATTTACCCTGACGGAACAAGGCAATTTCACGGGCTTTACGCTCATCGCGAACCACCAGCATTTCGTCACCGGCATCCGGCGTACCATCCAGGCCCAGAATCTCTACCGGGATAGAAGGACCCGCTTCTTTGATGGGCTGACCGTTCTCATCCAGCATCGCACGAACACGACCGTACTGTTGTCCCACCAGAATATTATCACCCTGATTCAGCTTACCACCCTGAACCAGAACGGTTGCCACAGGACCACGGCCTTTATCCAGTCGGGACTCAACAACGACGCCGCGGGCAGGCCCTTCATCCGGAGCAGTCAGCTCAAGTACTTCGGCCTGAAGAATAACCGCTTCCAGCAGATCTTCGACACCCTCACCGGTCAGGGCGGACACTGGCATAAACTGCGTATCGCCACCC
Organism: Endozoicomonas sp. YOMI1; assembly: GCF_024606345.1. Classification (GTDB taxonomy): domain Bacteria; phylum Pseudomonadota; class Gammaproteobacteria; order Pseudomonadales; family Endozoicomonadaceae; genus Endozoicomonas. Next base: position 3,796 of record NZ_JAHHPM010000603.1, on the reverse strand, counting down.
CACTCTTCAGGAATAACGTCACGGGCAGACAGCTCGTTTTTCACCCTATCCGGATCCGCTTCCGGCTTATCCATCTTGTTCACGGCAACCACGATAGGTACGCCAGCCGCTTTCGCGTGTTGCACCGCTTCTTCGGTCTGGGGCATAACACCATCGTCTGCAGCAACAACCAGGATAACGATATCCGTAGCCTTGGCACCACGGGCACGCATGGCCGTAAACGCCGCGTGTCCGGGCGTATCCAGGAAGGACACCATGCCACGATCCGTTTCTACGTGATAGGCACCAATGTGCTGGGTAATACCACCGGCTTCGCCGGCCTGAACGCGACTCTTACGAATGTAGTCCAGCAGCGAGGTCTTACCGTGGTCAACATGACCCATTACAGTCACTACCGGTGCACGTGACCTGGCTTCGTAAGTAACATCTTCCAGCTGATCATCCACCAGCGTATCTTCGATGGCATCCGCCTTGGTCAGCTTGTATTTGTGGCCCATTTCTTCAACCACAATGCTGGCGGTATCCTGATCAATAACCTGGTTGATGGTTACCATGGAGCCCATTTTGAACATGACCTTGATAACGTCAGCAGCTTTGATGGCCATCTTGCTGGCCAGTTCTGCAACCGTGATGGTTTCCGGGATGGAAACTTCACGAACAACCGGCGCTGTTGGCTTGGTAAAGCCGTGAGCTGCCATGGATTCAGGTGCCATGGCCCGGGCAAACTTGCGACTGCCGCCACGGCGATCATCACGCTCGTTGCGACCACCTTTACCACGGCGCGGCAGATCGTCATTATCATTACGACGATCTTTACCCTTACTGCCACGCTTGTTGCGGGACTTGCGTTCATCTGCTGGCGGCGGTGGTGCATCACCGAAAGAAGGCCCCGCCGAAGGTGCCGGAGCACCACCAGCAGTGCGCGGGCCACGATCACCACCCGGGCGTGGGCCACGATCACCAGCAGTGCGCGGGCCACGATCACCACCCGGGCGTGGGCCACGATCACCACCCGGGCGTGGGCCACGGTCGCCACCCGGGCGTGGGCCACGGTCACCACCCGGGCGAGGACCGCGATCACCGGAACGGGAACCACGATCATCACTTCGGGCACCGCGCTCATCTTTCTGGCCACGTTCATCTCTGCGTGGGCCGCGATCATCTTTACGCTGACTACGGTCATCCCGACGCTGACCAAGCTCTTCCTGTTTGTCAGAGCGAGCAGCGGCTTCATCAGCTTTTGGCGTTTCTTCAGCTGCTTCACGCTTGACGTAAGTGCGCTTTTTACGCACTTCTACGTTAACTACTTTGTTTTTGCCTGAACTGCCACCAGACACTTTCATGCGGCTGACCGTCTTACGCTTGAGCGTAATCCTGGTCGGTTCAGAACCGGTACCGGCATCACCATGAGTTCGCTTCAGGTGGGCCAGCAGCTGCTGTTTTTCTGCATCGGACACAGACTCTTTGGCGCTGCTTTTAGTAAGACCGGCGTCTTTCATCTGCTGCAACAACCGCTCCACTGGAGCGCCGACCACTGCTGCGAGTTGCTCTACGGTTACATCTGCCATTCACACTTCTCCTCTCAGTGGCCCGCTCAGTTACCCGCTTCTTCAAACCACGGTTTCCGCGCCGTCATGATCAACTCACCAGCCCGATGTTCATCCATTCCGTCAATATCCAGAAGGTCATCGATCGATTGTTCAGCCAGGTCTTCCATCGTGACGACACCGCGACTGGCCAGCTCATAGGCCAGTGGCTGCTCCATACCTTCCATATTCAGAAGGTCATCAGCAGGCTGGGTACCATCGAGCTTTTCTTCCTGGGCAATGGCCTGAGTCAATAACTGATCCTTGGCTCTTGAGCGCAACTGTTCAACGATATCTTCATCAAAGCCTTCAATGGCCAACATCTCCTCAAGGGGGACGTATGCAATCTCTTCCATGGAGGTAAAACCTTCCGTTACCAGCAGTTCCGCCAGATCATCATCAACATCCAGCTTTTCCCTGAAGGTCTGAACCACACGACCTGCTTCCTGCTGCTGTTTGGCAGCGGCATCCTCTTCGGTCATGACATTCAGGATCCAGCCCGTCAGTTCACTGGCAAGGCGGACATTCTGACCACCACGGCCAATAGCCTGAGCCAGATTATCTTCACTGACCGCAATATCCATCGTGCCTTTGTCTTCATCGACAACGATTGAAGCCACTTCTGCCGGCTGCATGGCATTAATCACGTACTGCACCGGGTTGTCATCGTAAAGAACGATATCAACACGCTCATTACCCAGTTCACCGGAGACCGCCTGAACACGGGCACCACGCATACCAACACAGGCACCTACCGGATCAATCCGGCCATCATTGGTTTTCACGGCAATCTTGGCCCGTGAACCCGGATCTCTGGCAGCGCCTTTAATCTCAATCACTTCTTCTGAAATTTCAGGAACTTCAATACGGAATAGCTCAATCAGCATTGCTGGCGCTGTTCTTGAAAGCATCAACTGAGGACCACGCCCCTCGGTGGACACTTCCTGGAGCAGGGCCCGAACATGAACTCCCATTCTGAAGTTCTCGCGAGGCAATATCTGATCTTTCTTTAAGACCGCCTCAGCGTTATTACCAAGATCAACAATAATGCTGTCACGGGTTGTCTTCTTGACGGTACCGGAAATCAGGGTACCCATCTTGTCACGATACTGCTCAACCATCTGCAGGCGCTCGGCTTCACGCACCTTCTGAACAATCACCTGCTTGGCTGTCTGAGCGGCAATACGGCCAAAACCTACCGACTCAACCGGTTCTTCCCAGATACCACCAATTTCAAGAGACTCGTCGTGCTCCTTGCCTTCATCCAGGGTCAGATGCATGCCGGGAAACTCAAAATCCTCGTCAGCGACCACAGTCCAGCGACGGAATGTATCGTATTCCCCATTAGCCCGGTTGATCGCTACCCGGATATCCACTTCAGTTTCGTACCGTTTTTTGGTCGCTGTCGCCAGAGCGGTTTCCAACGCCTCAAAGATGACCTCGGGCGGTACTCCCTTCTCATTGGATACGGACTCTACGACCAACAGAATCTCTTTACTCATGCTCTGCCTCGCCTATGCTGAACCAGTCCATGCCTATGCCAACACATCCCTGGCTGCTAAACCGGGATATCCGCCCGGCCTGAAGGATAATTCAGTCGAACTGTGGTATCACCTGCGCCTTCTCGATACCCTCGATTGGCAACAGAAGCTCATGGCCATCGGCCTCTATAACGACATCCTGATCTTCAATTCCCTTGATGATGCCCCGATACTTTCTGCGCCCTTCAAAAGGCACCCTCAGGCGTATACTGACCGTATGGCCAGTCATCATCTCATACTGCTCAAGCCGGAACAGCGGCCTGTCTAAGCCCGGAGAAGATACTTCCAGGGTATATTCGTCCGCAATTGGGTCTTCTACATCCATAACAGCACTCACCTGACGGCTGACCTTTTCGCAATCTTCCAGGGTGATGCCATCTTCTGCATCGATATAGACCCGAAGCAGCGAATTCCGCCCACGGGAAACAAACTCAATACCCCAGAGACGGTAATCAAGCGACTGCACGATCGGCTCGATAAGTGTCTCCAGCTGCGACTGCTTACCTGCCACGACTGAACACCTGCCAAAAAAACAAAAAAAGGGCTATAAAGCCCCATGTATTCGCACAATGACCTGAACAGCCATCACACATCAATTACTCGCTACCTAATAAAAAACCCCACAAAGGGGGTTTTCCGGGATTTGGTAGCGGGGGCTGGATTCGAACC
>NZ_JAHHPM010000602.1 GCF_024606345.1 Endozoicomonas sp. YOMI1 | reverse complement strand
GTTATTCCCTGTTATTCCCTGTTATTCCCTGTTATTCCCTGTTATTCCCTGTTAAAAAGCATTGGTAACTCTTAAGCTAACCAGTGCTCAACACGATATAATTCGGGTATGACTTCACCCGGGGCAAGAGGCTCATGAATATAAAAAAGGCAATGGTTTGGTCTTTTCTGGCGGTTATTCTGCCTCTGGTATCAGTGAACTTTGCGTTTGGCACTATCTATAAAACAGTGGATCAGGATGGAAATGTGATCTTTACTGACTCCCGTCCTGCGCATCAGCCCAGTGAAGAAGTCAAGTTACGACCGCTTACGCCAATGTCTCCAGCGCCGAGGAGTAATCCTGATTCATCAAAACCTGCTCAAAAAGCCAGCAGAGAGTCCTACTCCAGACTGCAAATTATAAAGCCAGCCAATAATGCCACGGTGCGTAACCAGGGAAATTTCACAGTAACAATTGCGACAGCACCAAAGATCCTTGAGGGTCACAAAGTCCGCCTGTTACTTGATGGCGAGTTGGTAGGAGAGCCCAGGCGAAATTTAACCTTTGAACTCAAGAATGTGGAACGTGGTACCCACAACCTTACCGTGGAGATCATTGATAACCAGGCCAAAGTCATTCAGTCTTCCAGTAATACGATCCATGTACATCGAATCGTATTCACTCCCACCGTATCTATAAACCCTCCTTGACGGCTGCACCAAAAAGGGGAGAGTGAACTTAGAAGAGATAATCCCTGAATCAGGAACTATGCAAAACATCATTCTGGACAACCTGAATACCGTGGTGATGTTGCTCGACCGGGAGTTTAGGGTGATTACCCTGAATCCGGCGGCAGAAACCCTGCTCGATACCAGTTTGAAAAGGGTTCTGAACCAGCCAGTAACCACGGTGATTCCTGAAGAAAACTTCAAGGCTGATCTGGATCGCAGTCTGGGGCAGCATCAGCAGTTTACCCGTCGGGAAACCGACTTTTCCATCAATGGTGAGATGATCAATGTGGATTACAGCATTTCACCCATCACCTGTGGGGAAGCAAGGCTGCTTCTGGAAATCAATCCCCGTGACCGGGTTCAAAAAATCACCCGGGAAGAGTCGCTGATAGCCAGGCAGGAAACCTCCAGAATTTTGGTTCGGGGTCTGGCCCATGAAGTGAAAAACCCTCTTGGCGGTATTCGTGGCGCGGCTCAGCTTCTGGCCAGGGAACTGGATGACCAGGGGCTGAAAGAGTTTACCGGGATTATTATCCAGGAAGCGGATCGGCTGCGTGACCTGGTCGACCAGATGCTGGGGCCGCTTCAGCCACCAAAAATGGAAGACCTGAATATTCATGAAGTACTTGAAAGGGTGATGCAGTTAATCAATGCCGAAACCGGCGGACAACTCAGGCTCAAACGAGACTATGATCCAAGTATTCCCGATATACCGGGTGACTTCGAACGGCTGATACAGGCTATTCTGAACCTGGTGCGCAATGCCATGCAGGCCATTGATCAGGCAATGTCCCGTTCTGAAGGACTGATCACCCTGAGAACCCGTATTGCACGACAATTTACCATTGGTACCCAGCGACAGCAGCTGGTTTGTCACTTGTCCATTATTGATAACGGACCGGGTATTCCTCCTGATTTGATCGACAATATTTTCTACCCGATGATCAGTGGTCGTGCTGATGGAACTGGTTTGGGGTTACCCATGGCGCAGTCCATCATCAGTCTGCATCAGGGGCTGGTTGAGTGTGAGAGTAAGCCGGGTGAAACCATTTTTAACGTGTTCTTACCCATCACAAGAGAACCACTATCGCTGGATATGACACAGGAGTGAAGTATGAGTTTGAGTTCCAAAGTCTGGATCGTGGATGATGACCAGGCGATACGCTGGGTTCTGGAGCGGGCCCTGAATTCAGCAGGCATCGAAACACAATCCTTTGATGCGCCAGAAAAGGTACTGGCTGCGCTGGAACACAGTGAGCCTGAAGCCCTGATCAGTGATGTCCGGATGCCGGGCATGAACGGTTTGCAATTGATGAAGGCCGTCCATCAGCGGAAACCGGATATTCCCGTTATTATCATGACGGCGCACTCTGATCTGGACAGTGCGGTGTCTTCCTACCAAAGTGGTGCATTTGAGTACCTGCCGAAGCCTTTTGATATTGATGAAGCGGTAGCGCTGGTCAAGCGTGGTCAGGAACATCGCCAGCAACAACTGGCAGAGGCAGCGGTTCCGGAGGCATCCCTGCAAGAACAGGAGTCTACGGAGATTATCGGTGAAGCCCCTGCCATGCAGGAGGTGTTTCGTGCCATTGGCCGCCTGTCACACTCCAACATTACCGTATTGATTAATGGTGAATCTGGCACCGGTAAGGAACTGGTGGCCAAGGCATTGCACCGCCACAGTCCCCGGGCGGACCGATCTTTTATTGCCTTGAATATGGCGGCGATTCCCCGGGACCTGATTGAGTCTGAACTCTTTGGTCACGAAAAAGGTGCATTTACCGGTGCCGGTGGCATGCGCCGTGGGCGTTTTGAACAGGCCGGTGGTGGCACCCTGTTTCTGGATGAAATTGGTGATATGCCTGCCGATACCCAGACCCGCTTATTGCGCGTGCTGGCTGATGGCGAGTTCTACCGCGTGGGTGGGCACACGCCAGTTAAAGCGGATGTGCGTATTATTGCCGCGACCCACCAGAATCTTGAAAAACTGGTGGAAGAAGGCAAGTTCCGTGAAGACCTTTTTCACCGACTGAATGTTATCCGGGTACATCTGCCAAAGCTTAAGGATCGTTGTGAGGATATTCCAAGACTGGCGCGTTTCTTTCTGGATAAGGCAGGTAAAGAGCTTGAAGTGGAGCCGAAAATCCTTCATCCGGAAACGGCCAGTTACATCAGCACCCTGGATTGGCCCGGTAACGTCCGGCAGTTGGAAAACACCTGTCGCTGGTTAACAGTGATGGCCTCCGGTCGGGAAGTGCTGGTGTCTGACTTACCCCCAGAGTTGATGGATAAGGGGGACAGTGACCTGGGTTCGGTAGCCGGTTATGGCAGCTGGCAGCAACTGTTCCGCCAGTGGTGTGATCGTGAGCTGGCAGCGGGCCATGTCGGTATCCTGGATCAGGCGGTGCCAGCTTTTGAAACCATTGTTATTGAATCAGCAATGGCCCATACCGGTGGTCGCAAAAAAGATGCTGCAGAGTTACTGGGATGGGGTAGGAATACACTCACCCGGAAGATCAAGGAGCTGAGCCTGGAGCCTTCAGCGCCTTTGGAAGAGCCTTCAGCGCCTTTGGAAGAAGAGCTGGTTGTTTAAGTAATTGTACTTAAATAATTCCGACATTTAGAACCCACTCTCCGTTCACCCTGAGCGGAGCCGAAGGGTGCCTGGCACAATCTATCATGCTTCGGAGTTTACGCCCTTCGACAGGCTCAGGAC
>NZ_JAHHPM010000601.1 GCF_024606345.1 Endozoicomonas sp. YOMI1 | reverse complement strand
ATTCGAACCGATTTATTATTTCTCAGCCTGAGAAACACGTATCCAGCCATTTTTGACCGCAACACAGATCTATGCATCTACCATTATGATTTATGGACATACAACGCTATTTTCATCAATGACCAAGGTAACTCCGTCCCTCTTCGCACCATTTTCGATCCATCGACTAAATCTTTTAGCTGGGATAGATTGAAACAGGAGCTGGAAAAAAAGGGTTTTGAATATAAGAAGTTATTCGAAACAACCCCTTCTGAAACATTTTTTGAGAGCTGGCAGGTTGATACTGTTGACGGTTTTCATTCCAATAGCCGGAGGGGAACTGCAGTATCAGATTGTATCACGCCCAGCTCTCAACGCCCTGTTAGTGAAAGTACAATTCCCTCTGGGGAGTTGAATACCGATAGTTTCTTATTCTGATCTGAAGAAGCTTAACCGGGTAACACTCGATCACCTCGAATTAACTCAGGTGATTGGGTGCATTAGCAGAAGATATACTCAAGCATCAATACGTTTGTACTTAATTCGATGAGAACCAGCAGCATCTTCACCTAAACGGGCAACCTTATCGGCCTCATACTCGGTGTAGTTACCTGCAAAGAAGGTCACTCTGGAGTCGCCTTCGTAGGCCAGAATATGAGTGGCGACACGGTCCAGGAACCAGCGATCGTGGGAGATCACCATGGCACAGCCGGGGAAGGCCAGCAGGGCTTCTTCCAGGGCACGCAGGGTCTCAACGTCGAGGTCGTTGGAAGGTTCGTCCAGCAGCAGTACGTTACCACCGTCTTTTAATGTGGCAGCCAGCTGGAGACGGCCCCGCTCACCACCGGAGAGCTCACCGACACGCTTCTGCTGATCACCACCCTTGAAGTTGAAGCGGCCAATATAAGCACGGGACGGCACTTCATAGTTGTTGATGCGCAGAATGTCCTGACCATCAGAAATGGCTTCCCAGACGGTTTTGCTGTCGTCCAGTTCATCACGAAGCTGCTGAACGTTGGAGATCTTGATGGTATCCCCCAGTTCAATGGTTCCGGAATCCGGCTGCTCCTGCCCGGTGATCATTTTGAACAGGGTGGACTTACCGGCACCGTTACCGCCGATAATGCCCACGATGGCCCCTTTGGGAATGCTGAAGCTCAGGTCATCAATCAGCAGGCGGTCACCGAACCCTTTGGACAGGTTGTTGACTTCAATCACTTTGTCGCCCAGGCGTGGGCCGGGTGGAATGTAGATTTCATTGGTTTCGTTACGGGTCTGGAAGTCCTGGGACTGCATCTCCTCAAAACGGGCCAGACGGGCTTTGGATTTGGACTGACGGCCTTTGGCGTTGGAGCGAACCCACTCAAGTTCGTGCTCCATGGCTTTGCGACGGGCATCCTGCTGCTTCTGTTCCTGTTCCAGACGCTGCTCTTTCTGTTCCAGCCAGGCGCTGTAGTTGCCCTGGTAAGGAATACCTTCACCACGGTCCAGTTCCAGAATCCAGCCAGCGGCATTGTCCAGGAAGTAACGGTCGTGGGTGATAGCAACGACGGTTCCGGGGTATTCAACCAGGAAGCGTTCCAGCCAGGCAACGGATTCCGCATCCAGGTGGTTGGTGGGTTCGTCCAGCAGCAGCATTTCAGGACTGGAGAGCAGCAAGCGGCAGAGGGCCACACGGCGACGCTCACCACCAGAAAGGTGTTCAATTTTGGCATCCCACTCAGGCAGACGCAGGGCATCGGCTGCCACTTCCAGCTTGCGCTCCAGGTTGTGGGCATCGGCGGCCTGAATAATGTTTTCCAGACGGGCCTGTTCAGTGGCCAGGGCATCAAAGTCGGCATCGGGATCAGCGTAGGCTGCATACACTTCGTCCAGGCGCTGCTGAGCGGCCTTAACTTCACCCAGTGCTTCTTCAACCACTGCACGGACGGTTTTGGCCGGATCCAGCTCAGGTTCCTGGGGCAGATAGCCAACGTTCAGGTTGGGCTGAGGGCGGGCCTCACCATCAAACTCTTTATCCACACCGGCCATGATACGGAGCAAGGTGGATTTACCCGCACCATTCAGGCCCAGTACACCAATTTTCGCACCCGGGAAAAAGGAGAGGGAAATATCTTTTAAAATCTGGCGTTTAGGGGGAACGATTTTGCTCACCCGGTTCATGGTATACACGTACTGTGACATTATACTTACCCGTAATAAATTGACCTGAATAATACAATACAACAAAGAATGGTAAAACAATCTCGGCAAAAGCCAGATCAGGGCGCTGGTAAAACGATGTGAAATCATGTTTCTTGCGAAATCGTTCACATTTTACGCTGTTAATCAATAGCAAAAAAATGGGCTCATCACGAATCAAAAAGAACAGTAGTCACATTTTTGAACTAAAAGCTGTTCTAATGGTCAAGAATAATGCAATACCAAAAAAAACCTGAAGGATAAAACAATGCATCCAACTGGATTCGGGCTTGGCAATATGCCAGCTTTGAGTCAATTTGACTCAAAAGAAAGTAATCCCCCCCCGGCAAAAAAATTGCGACTCCACCAAGTTGAAAGGAACGTAGCAGATAATAATTCTCTGCCTTCCATGAATTCTCTGCCTGTCATTAATTCCCTGCCACCCAGCTGCAATCACTGCCTTGGTGATGTGAAAACTGTATTGGATCATTCAATGGTCCTTTTAAGCGCCAGAAATACCGTGGTAGTTCCTGGAAAAGATTATTCATCATTAATAAAAAGCCTATCATCTTTTAAAGAAATGATAGACTCTGAACTTGGTCGTTTTACCCGGGGTGCCGGGGACCCTGCTTTGAATGGTCAGGCAGCAATGTATTCCCCTGACTCTCCTGTTTCAGAAAGAGCAATGACGCCAATATCTCCGGGTAGCGAATTCTCTCCCCGGTGCAAAAGATCAACAGAAGGTGTTGTCCACGGTACCGGTGTCATTGCAACCCAAAACTTTAAAGTGAATGAAGAAATATGCCCCTACGATGGACCTTTGGTGTACAGAATCCTTAATCATCATAGTGGAAAATATCATGTCTTTACCATGAAGAGTACGGGCAACGATGGCTTTACTGGTCTTGATTTCCCGGAAAACGACACCTATGTCGCATGGTCGGGCGTTGTTATTGCAAAAGCTGGCAGACCTGCCATTGAACTTGGTCGTAACTGTGAACATGATATCCGATTCCTGAATCACTCCAAGCAAGCCAATGTAATGATTTGCTATACCGGTATGGACTCCGTAGCCTGGGGGGACCGGGACAGTCTTCGGCTGACGGTTGTGGCTCTGAGAGATATTAAATCGGGAGAAGAGCTGTTATTCGATTATGATAAAAACAAGCCGGATTCTGAAATAGATTTCAGTATTTCGGCGTTAGAACAAGTAACTGAAGAACAAAGAAATAAAATAATAAAGAGAGTTAACGTTCTGAATCAAAAGCATTTACACATCGGGAAAAAAATATCAGCAAAAACACAGGAGAAAGAAGTTGAGTTGCCACAAGAGCTTGATGATGAAATTGGCGAGATCATGGAAAAAATAAATGATTTTCGCTCAGGATCAGGTCATCCTGCAAATATTTATCAGCTGAAAAAAGTTTTAACTTCCAATCAGAAAAAGCTGCTAAATATAATTTTCTCAGATAACGCATTAATTTTGGAAGATCTGGCTTCCTATTTGTCCTCAGTAAAAACTGTAGAAACAGAAAACACATTTATGGATAAATTAACGGCAGAAAACATTAAAGATCTGAAAGACTATTTAGAGCGTTCGATTTTTAACCAGAGTCAAACCTGGGTTGACATTGAAGAATTAAAAGAACATTTTGCTTCCTTTAAGTAGAGTGTAATTGGTTAATTGGTATGATAAATATATCATCGCCAGCGCTACTGTTTTTTGATAATGTTCCTGACCACAGTACGAATGGCTTTAACTTTACTTTGCCCGGGTTTTTCTACTGTCGATAGCGTAAAGTCAATTTCTGATTCTGGTAGACCCGGATCGTAATCGAACAGCAGTTCTTCTCCGGGAGAAATGTCTTTCAGGGCAATAACCCGTAACAGAAGCTGATCGCATTCATTGAAAGCCAATCTTCCCGCGACGCGAGGAGTGATGATTTTTACATTGGCATTTTTGGAGTGATTCAGATATCGAATGGGCCCGACAGCATCACGGCCAATCTCAATGCCGGGCGTTCCGGAATGCTTGAGAAAAACGTTTGACCAGGCCGCAAACGTATCTTTCTCCAGAAATCGGGGGACAGGGCTTCCTTTGCCCTGTTCCAGTCTGAATACATTGTATTTTTTTTGTCGGCCAGACTGTCGGCTTTTTCTGCGGTATATCAGTGGGCCATGATACAGAGCGATGAAATCATTTTTTTTAAACCACTGTTTCGACACAACGCCGGTGCCGTGGACGACACCTTGACTGCTTGCCTGGATCCGTGGTCTGAGTTTGCGGTGATTGCCGTTGTCGGACTCTCCAGCGGACTTGGCTTCATGGGAGAGCCAGGAGACAGGTGACTCCGGGGGAGTAGAGGCAGCCCCCGGCGTGTTTTCTGTCTCTTGTAAGCGCAGTAAAGCAAGACTGGTCGTGTCTCTCAGTTTTCGTATGCTGGTAATCGTCTCTTTATTTTGAAATACCCTGAGTTCTGTCGCATTGACGGCCGTAATTGATCTGACGTGCCGGATGGTTTGTAAATCATCCAGAATGTCACAAGGCATAAAATTTTCGTGAGGAGACTCTTCAGCGATTGATCGGTTGAAGCAGTGCTTTCTGGCGCCGGGATCAATGCCAAAAGGGTGAAGTACAGGCGGTTCAACGGGTGGTTCAGTCCTTCTGGGGGAACAGATTGTTGGTATCATTGTTGTGGCGTGTTTTTTCATGGAATTGGATCTATTTGATCGATAAGTTAATTACTAGTTCAAAAATGTTTGTAAGCATTTTTTTATTATTTCGCTGGATTATCTGTCAGGTGTTTTGAAGTGGTCGCTAAAACGCAGTCTGGGGAGCGGGGCGGCTGCCCGGATTTTGAGCCATTCCTCAGTGATAAGGCATTGTCCCGGAATAACTTTCTCTTTTTTGTCACGGAGGAAAATATTGGTAAAACAAAGTCGGAAATGGTGGAAAACGCCGTTGAAATCAGCATGGAACTTTTTCATAACTGCCAATGTCAAAAAAATTAGTGAGATACAACTACCATACCAACCTCCATAGGTTGGCAACTATAATTTTTGAATAAGGATTTGATTATGTTATTGGGACCTTCGGCAACTATTACTCCACAAGACAACATCTTACTGCGCGAACAATTGAAGATTGGCACTGGTCAAGTGGAAGACCATACAACTGAGCCAACATTTAAAGGCCGATTTATTGCCAGTCTTCCTGAATGTTTTAATAAAGAATTACTGAATCAGGTATACCTGGAATCAAAAAAGCCAAAAAGTATTAATGACCCTAATCGCAATTTTTTTAAGGAAATGTGTTTCCACCCAATTTTCCATAATGGCTCTACCTTTAAGGGTTGCGAATATGTGAATCTGCTCGGGGGTACACAACCATGTGATTCTGGAACTGAATTAAGAGCACCCCTTGTCAAATTTGACAGATTTTGTAAATTGGCTAACAAAGATGAGGTGAGAATTAGGCTAGCTAAAGCAAATGCCACTGAAGCAATGGCTATTTTCACCTGCTCCATCCTGGAAAGAATGGCAACTCTAGGCGGTTGGTCCGATCAGTCAGTACCGATGACTGCCAGAATATTAAGATATACGCTCAATTCAGGCAACCCGAAAATAGTGGGTCTTCCTTGGGCTACTGATCCGACCCGTTTATCCATGACAGCAGTCATCTCGCCATGCGAGCAGGAGGACGGTGAATACTCCGGTGGAGATCTTCTCTTTGCCGAAAAAGCACCAGAAACGTCTCCTGCAGAAAAATATCTTCCTGAAACAATTAAACGATATCCCTATCCAAAACACGGCTGCCATATTGTTGATAGCGTCTTTTCAATGGACACTGCTGGTGATATGCGTTTGGTTAAAGGGGAGGAGTGTCACCGCATCGTAGTAGTTGTGTCCGCACACCCGAGTAAAGAACAATTTATTTCTTTTTTGGGCAAAAATTCAGACAAAAATCTGGTGGATAAAGATAGCCCGGATATTTCATAAACGTGCTTCCCGCTCTCGCTTGTCCTTTGACGCTCTGGGAGGCTGTCCAAGACAAGAATAGTGCCATTA
>NZ_JAHHPM010000600.1 GCF_024606345.1 Endozoicomonas sp. YOMI1 | reverse complement strand
AAAAGTCACAGAAAATACGACGTTGGTCACGCCCTGATGTGCAGGATTTTCAGAGTCAGAAAATCCAGAGGAGAAGTTCAAAGACCTGGCGGAGTGCCCGGAAGACTACCGCCCGGTGAGAATTTCAAGCAAGCGGAGTACAGTCACTGGTTTTCTGCTATGAATTCTTTAATGTCTACCCTGCCTCTCTTGCAGTGGTGTGAGTAGACACCGTATCACCAATTGACGCGTCCATCGTGATCAAGGCAGGCTTGCCAGATACCTTCTCCAGCTGCTGAGCAAGGAGTTTGACACTTGGGTACGTGTCTAAGTCAAAGTCCATGAATGTGCCTAAAGGTCAGGGTAAATATTCGTGATTGATTTCTATCACATGGCAATAGAAAGTAACAGAAGGATTGCAAGTCAATATGTTGATCTATAGTACAACTGTTATTACTGTTTCCATCCAGTCATAATCCTTATTCTCTATATCAGAATCTGTCCAATTGCATGAAACTGTTAAACACCTATGACACCCGCACAGAAGGCGAATCTGCCGAACAAAAGTTAGTCGGTGAACGGCGCCTTGCGAGCGAACGGGATGGCACCGAGACCATCTATAACCTGTTCGGCATCCCATCCTGGTTCAACTTCTACCGCCTGGGCATGTACGACCTGGACCAGCTGCAACAAATCGTTGAGCAGAAAAAGAACAACCAGCCCTACGATCAGGCCAGGCATCAGGAAATTCTCAAGCTATTAAACGTAGTCGCAAAAAACTACGAGCTGAAGATCCCTGAACACTGGCTTTAACTCCGATTAAATGGAGAAGCCCCGTCTATTCAGACAGGGCAATCGAAAAGTCTGATTAATTCGACTCAAACTCAGCATTACTGAACTTCAGCACACCGCAGTTCTCTTTAATCGTACGCTGCAGAGCTTCATCAAACCCTTCTTGTGCCGTGGATTCAATATCCACAGTGATTCTAACATCCACACCAATTTTGGACGTAAACTGCTGGATAATCTCATCAACGACGCTGACAAAATCCATCTTGGCTTTTACCGGGTCAAGATCAATCGTTCCATGGAAGAAGTTTTTGGGTAGCTGTACTGGATCGATACTCCCACCTCCATCTCCTGAACCTGTGCCAGTTCCGGTGCCTGTCCCGGTAGTAGTACCCGTTCCGGTGCCAGTACCAGTGGTAGAACCCGCACCTGTGCCAGTGTCGGTCCCCGAGCCACCGGTTCCTGTCTGTCTTGCTCTCTCTTCTTCAGCCCGCCTGATAGCTTCAAGGTACTCAACCGCGGTTTCTCTTTCGATCAGTATGCTTGCGCTATCAATCCCAACCAGACCACCATCACCAAAACTCAGTCCAAGATATCGGTCACCATCCTTACCGGCAGCATAGGCAAAAAAATCGACGCTATTAATGCCCTGAGAAATAGTCTCTTTGAAAACATTGTCATTAATCAGCCGTGGCAGATACAGATAATGGCAAGTGTCCTGATAAACCTTCAGAGCACTGACTTCCTTCACATCCTCTTTGAAATACCACTGCTCAAGCAGGCGTTGCAGGTGTACCGGAGACCACTCAGAGGTTATCCACTCTTCTTCCCGAAGTTTGTTTTCGATCTCCTGCACCAGGTTGGGCGCATTGGTAGAGATGGCAACCGTCTCCCAATCGACTTTTTGCTCCGTTGCCTTAAACTGCGTTGGGCACAGCAGCCACTTATAGGCTTCTCTTACCACCTGCTGCAAGTGGCTTTCAGCGCCGGTAGCATTCTTTTTCGCCTGGCTGGCCTGGAAGCTATCAAGATTTAACTTCTCGTCAGCAATATCGCCAACAATCTCTTTCCAGGCCAAATAGGTACGGCAGGCATCCGACAAACGACCAACCGTATCCGCATCCGGTGCCAGGAAAAGCAGACGGTTTCGTTTCTGACGAGGTTGGTCGCCACGATTCTGCAGAATGTTGCCAGCGGCTTCTGTTGCTGAACGAGGCTCAGCTTTCGAGTAACCATCACCCGGTGCCAGTACCACCAGCCGTGGTCCGTTGCCATAGTCATCGGGCACATCACTGGATGAAGTAAATACATGAATACCTGAGAACATATGCTGCCGACCAAAACTATTGCTAACCCGGCGGCTTAATTCATCCTGCAAAGCCGGTTTGGTAATGTTCTGTTTCCGGCTCTCCATTTCACGACGCAGGTTAGGCTTGGTATCGAGCCAGAAACGATCATTATCTGCATAGAGATAGTGGAGTTTATCCCGCAGGCGTTTCAGCACATCTTCAAACACACCGATGGTCTGTTCCGGCTGGGCAGAACCCAACAGAATCCGCTCGACCTGAATGCCTTTATTAATCTGCTCACGGGCCGCAGGAGCGCTGCCAAGGAAGATGGTTCTCATGGTGCGGTGGGCTGCCTGCACACTGCCAAAACGGGTATCGTCACCATCCAGCGAGTGAGGCTGTGAACGAGGACCATCCACTTCCCGTTCAATAACCGGCTCCCAGCCTTGAGGCAGGTAGTGAATGCTTTTATTCCGGACAATACTGTCATTCAGCGGCAAGGAGCCGGGCATAATCAGTGAATCCTGATTATTATCGTTCCACAGCCGATGGATAATCACCGCCATATACTGCAGCACACCACGGGTACGCTGGAATTTATCCAGTGTTGACCAGTCTTCATAAAGTCGGTCAAAGATTTCCGGATGAATCGGATACGAGCTACAAAGGCGCTCAAAGTATTCGTTGGATTGGGTTTCTACCGGGAAGTATTTGGCATTCTGGCGATAAAAATCACAGAACTGACGACTGATACCTTCTACCTGAGCCCGGTCACCAGCATGTTCAAACAGACGACGACGAACAATCTCAAAAGCTTCTTCCGTTGCCACTGGTTTCCAGACAGACTCAACCCGGCCAAAGTGTTTTTCCAGGGCGACCAGTGTGCGCTGGCCAAACGTATCACCCACCTCGGTTTCCGATTCGGGCAGAGATGCCAGCAGAATCGCATTGGGCACCACCTTGAACGCTTCGGTCAGCGCCTGAATAAATTTCAGGTTGGATTCATAAGTTCCCGCATTAAGTTGGGTACCTGGTTTCAGGTCACTGAAGAACTTTTGTAACTCATCGATCAATACGACGCAGGGAGCAGAGCGGCGCAACAGTTCGGCCAGTACGTCCTTGCCTGGGGCAGTACCATCCCGATCACTGGCAGCCACCATGTTGTAGCCTTCTTCGCCCAGCAGTTGCCAGGCCATCTCGCCCCACAATGTGTTGGCAGTAATATCGCCGTGTTTTTTTCCCTGGCTTACTTCCAGGGCAATACCATCCAGTACTGCGATATTGGCAGAAGGCAAATCACTGATACCGGCAGCATCCAGCAATGGCGGAATGCCTTCCAGCTTATCGGTGCTGACTTTACGGCGGGCAAGATGCAATACCGCCAGCATGGTATGGGTTTTACCACCACCAAAAGCGGTTTGCAGCTGAATAACCGGATCACCGCCATGCCCGGCCAGGCGCTGTGCGACGGAGATCAACAGCAACCGCATCCCTTCAGTAATAAAGGTTCGGGCAAAAAACTTCTCAGCATCCTGGTATTCGGCTGGAGCCGTCCCGGTGGCCACCTGGGTGATATCTGCGGCAAATTCAGACTGTTTAAACGTGCCTTCCAGCACGTCCCGATGGGGGCGGGCAATCTCACGCCATGGTTTTAAACTCATGGTTTATCTATCCTTTAACTGACCATTCCATAGAGGGAGTAAGCGAATGCTGGTCCACCACCGATGGGTGAGCATCAATCGCTTTGAGCCACTGCTTCAGTTTTAGCTTGACCTTGGACGGGTCAATGGCTCGCGGGAAAAGTTTGGAGTGTTTGCGGGGCTGTTCCAGATGCAGAACAACCCGAAAGCGTTTCTTCTTTAATGCGGTAGTAGCAAACTGCCGTTCACCGGCATCATTGGCATTACACCTGGCAGCAACCAACCCTGCCAGGGTATCACGTACTTTCAGCGCTAGTTCTTCACCCAGGTCCATGGGTTTGGTTCGTCGATCTGTTCGATAATCCTTAATCTCAATCAGCCAGGTCTGTTGCTTGTCAACCCAGATAATGTCCATCGCTTTGGAACTGCCAAACGCATTGGTCAGCTGATTACGATAGAAAGACCAGTCGTCGTATTTACTGGCCTGACCTTGATCATCAGGGAAACTAAAAGTCAGCCTGTCTTCTGTTATCTCCATGGTCATTCACCAGCGGTCAGATAACGTTCAGACTGTTCCAGTTCTTCATCCAGAACCACCAGCGTTTGCAAATCTTCTACCGAATCACCTTGCTCAACGTGAACGCCATTATCGCCTCTGGCCAGTGCAAAATAGCGCTGGGGAACCTTGCTGTACCCTTTTTCGCTGGCCAGTACTTCCAGTTCTCGAAGTAAAAACAACGAGTGGGTCGCAATAAATATCTGAATGCCATCTTTACACAATTGCATAATCACCCGGGCAATCAGGCGAATCAGTTTCGGGTTAAGGTTGGTTTCGGGTTCATCCCAGAACAGATAGCCCTTATCCAGTAAGGAGCCGGTACCGATCAGCCGGGCGAGCATGGCCAGTTTTCGTAAACCTTCTGCCACCAGCGTCATCTCCATTTTTCCCTGACCCGGCAATGACAGATAAAAACGACCATTGTTGTCCAGAATTACCTTGCCACCCATGGCCTCTTCCAGCGGCTTCAGTAAAGTGGCCGCTTTTTTCTCCCTCGGGCCTTTCAGTGCCGGAGCCCCCAACAATAAACAGGCATCCCGGTATGTCTCATCAAACTCCAGATAATGATTGTCGTAGATGGAAACAAAGCCTGGGTAGAGGGTCAGCAACTCCCGTGTCGGCAAAAATACCGGAGCTTTTGGCTGCCAGGCCTTTGCCAGTTTGGCAACCTGCACTTCACTTTTGCTGGCGGTGGCAAAACCAAAACTGACATTCAGTTTTTTATCCTCAAAAGCGAGCGTCATTTCACAGCGTTCCCGCCCCAGTTTGCGACGGGCCAGGCGACCCAACGCTTCCGGGCGCAGTACATTAAACAGTTTTTCTGCATAGGCTTTTTGCAGCACCGATTTACTGGGAGCAGAGGAGGTGGGCTTCCTGCCTTCTTCAAAGCTGGCCGCCATCACACTGTAAGCCGATTTCAGAAGATGGGACTTACCACAACCATTTTCGCCAATAATGACATTCAACCCGGTGGAGAACGTCAGATCGGCCTGGGGAAAAACGGTCAGATTTTTAATGGTCATCTGCTTAATCATGGTGCCCCCTTATAAGTCCATACCGAACTGCGTCCCTTTATGCCCGGTCTCATGGGATGCTGCCACAATACCGTGCCAGGCGCCAATCAGTTCATTGTAGGCGCGGGCATCGCTGGCCCATTTCTTTCGTTCGCACAGGGTATAGAGGTGGTAAGCCAGTTGGCGGATGGGTTCGCCTTTTTCGGGCATTTGGGCCAGCAGTGCACCGGCAGCGGTTTCGCCCTGCTGGTTAAGCACCTTGATCATCTGGTGGCAGGCTTCCCAAATCGGGGTGCGTTCATCGGATCTTGGGTCCCAGCCATCGGCGTATTCGGTCCATTTTAACAGGCGCACTTTGCCGCCACCGGATTCGACAACACCGGCATCCCGCACACCGTCTACTGAGGTGCCTTTGGCCCGGGCCAGGGTATCGGCTTCGCCAAACGTGCCTTCGCTCCAGCCGTATTGGCTGAACCAGTTATCACAGAACAGGGTGTCGGCATCGACGTTGCCGCTGTCCGGGTTCAGGTATTCGGTAATGGCGCGGTTAATCAGAATCAGCGCATCGTGGACGCTCATTTTGCTGCCATCCTGGTTCAGTACTGCTTCGTATTTGGAGAAGATGGCCATGCCGGGGCCGATGGCGGATTGTGCCAGGTCTACCGGGGCGATTGGGGTTTGGCCGGTTTCGCCGCCGATCATGGCTTCCAGGGCTTCGGGCATTTCTTCACGGAGTTCGCGTTGGAATTGGCGGCGGGAAATGGATTCTGTTTGTGTTGGGCGTTTTTTACAGATCAGAACTACTGAGGAAGCCAAGGCATTGGTACCGGAACCAATCATTCTGTTAGCCAGTTCCGTTCGCATGGGCCAGGTGCCATCGATAGAAAACCCTGCTCGTATAACTGCTTCCAGAAATGTCTCCCAACCGGTACTGGAGGTACTTCCCTCTTTTGTTTCTGACTGCTTAAACGCGTAGTAAATGGAAACAGGGAACCCTGGGTGCCCTTTTAAAGCCATATTGTGTATGGCTTTTGTCATACCAGTTAAGAAAAAGGTTTCTGCCGCTTCTTTTGTTCCATGACGATAGGGGTTAGCGACTAACTCCTCCGCTTTGGGAACAGCCATTGTGGAAAATAGAGCAGGATAAATATTTCTTAATGAACGGCGCATCCATACATAAAAAAAATCCGACAAATCAGCGTACCCGATATTGTCATAATACGGTGGGTCTGTAGAAATGACTTTATTTATCGAGACAGACTGAATAGCAGCATCATCTTGATACACTCTTCCTTCTTTTTGGTTGATATCAGGGATACCTTTAATAACACCGGCAACGGAGACAGCATAGTCGCCAGCAGCATTTGAGAAAGGATTAACTTCGGGAAAATCCCAAGTCATTGGTATGGCTTGTCTCGAGAAGGCAGTAACGGTTTGCTGTCTGTCAGCTGTCCAGCGGGCAATCGTACAAAGTGTGTTTGCAGACCTATTTACTGCAAACCCCAAATATACCGCTAAAGTGTCCCCATACGTTGTTGCCCCATGACCACCATCAACAATCCAAACACCATCATCTGCCATACCCTTAGATTTAGCATCTTCAATAGCCTTATTTCGGGCTTCCTGTACCAGATCAGAAAAGGTGGTGAGTGCTACCAGCTGGCGTGGGGTGAAAAGATCGCTATAGGTCTCTAACCCATAGCTTAATGTCCAGAAATTTCTTGGATCATCAGGCAAGTTGGATGTTGGCTTCCAATCAGGTTCAGCAGAAGCAGCAAGGGACTCCATTGTTTCTGAGGGAGGTAAATAAATTCGCCCTTTTTTTCCTTCGGCAACAATAGCCATTAAACGTGCTGAAAGATTTCCGCTCTTACCTTGTTGTTTTATGTGATTTCCCTGAATGGGAGTTCCTGATAATAAGCAGGTGAAGTTTGCACCTCGCGCTGTTTTCGTCCCATTTTTTGCATCAGCAGGTGGTGTGCCCATGCGAACCTCAAAACGATAGCTGTCGCCTTCAACTATCGGATCGACATAGGCTTCTTTTCCTTTTTTACTGGACAGCACAAAGCTGGAAACTAAAGGCACATCCACATGATTAAACGCCGGGTTTGGACTTTTCACCGTCCTTGCCCATAACCAGGCAATCACCGTCAGTTCTTCCCCCAAATAGGCTTTCAAATCAGGTCTATCTAAAACCATTGCATCGGTAATTTTCACTTTTGGATAAAGATGCCCAATCCGTTTAAACGCTTCTTCCCGCATCCAGTGACCATAACGACGAACATCCTCAGCCAACCCTTTGGCCCCAGACCAGTCTTCATGCAGTTGTGATTGTTTATCCCCAGGCACTCTTGGCCCAACCGGTGGCTGACCAGCAAATTTCAGCGGGATCTCAATCATCGCCTTGTTAATCATCACCGCTACCGGATTCAGATCACTGGCATAACTTTCCAGCCCAAGACGCTGAGCTTCCAATGGAATAGCACCACCACCCGCAAACGGATCATGAAAAGCGGGCAGTTTTTCCGGGTTAAACAATTCGGCTGCCTGGGGATGCTTGCGGTTCAGATGGCAGGTTTCCCACCAGCTCTCCCAAATGGCTTCCCGGGCACGGTTCAGCACATCTTCATTATTGGTGTTTTCCCACTTCACCAGATCACGAATAATCTGGAACAATTTTTCCCGCTTAACTTCCGCCTCTTTTTTATTAACACCGTAACCAATATCCCGCTGATAGCCTGGATCATTGACCATTTGCGCAAAGATAACCGCACGAGCCGCCGCCAGAGGACGACGCGCCCACCATAGATGCAGGGTGGAAGGATGGCCGTGGCGAATGGATTTCTCCCGGGCTGCGGCGGCATTAATATCATCCAGCGGCAACGCCACCTCAATCAGTTTTTTGGGGATTTTAAATTCAGACATAGGTTGCCTTAAAGCGGCTTGTTCAGCCGGTCAGGAAGGTAGATTCAGTAAGGGGTTTGTTCGGGAAAAACGTCAGTCCGCGTCGTTCGGTAGTTGTTCAGCAAGGGGACCAAACCGCTGGCGAGCTGCTGAAAAAAATGGGTCAAACCGACCATCGCGTGGTAACAGGTAGACAGCGGCAAGATGAGGAAGCGACATATCCTTCTGGATATGTTCGTCAATCCATTCATCGATTTCATCAATCCATTTTGCTCGCTCAGTGACCAGATAATCCGCATTCAGGTTCAGCGCATCAATCGTGTATTGAGCGTTTGCCTGCTCAATGTCGGGCAGTTTGTTGTTGGGCACAACCCGACCATCCGATACGTAGGTGAAATACTCAGCATGCACACAAACCGAACTGTTCATCCTTCAATAAACCGGACAGTTCTCGTTTATGCCCGAATGCCCGCCACCGGGTTTCTGCTTGCCCAGCGTTGGCGGGTGGGTTGGCATGGGGTTTGTCCAGATGGTGGTAGCCTTCCTGTGATTTATCAATCGTCCGCACGCTTTAAGAACTCCTGTCTGCGGATACTGCGCTCAATTTTTTGCAGTTGCGGGTGTTGTGCGCCCAATGCCTGCTTTAAGTCGTTAAGCTTTTTCTTCACTGGCTTGGCATCGTAGTCGCCCTGGTCTACCCATTCTGTCAACTGTTGCAAATCGTCTCTTTCTTCGATGGGCGGCTGCGGATCAACGTGCATAACGCTGAGCATCACCTCACTGCTGGGTTGCCCATAGGTAAACGACAGCGGCTCTTGAGCAACCGATTGATGATCGCTGTTTTGACCCAGAATACGAACACAGTCTTTTGGAACTGTACTCAATACCTGCGGGCTGTGGGTCGTCACGATAAACTGGATGTTCGGGAAAGCTTCTCTTAGTGAGCCGAGTACCCGTTGTTGCCAGGCGGGGTGCAGGAACATATCCACTTCATCGATCATGACGATGCCCCGGGTCTTTTCAGCGGCTTGTTCACCTAAATGCGGATTGAGCTTGATGCAGCGAAAGGCGATGTCGCTAACAATAACCGTCATGTTACGTAATCCGTCACTTAACAGTGACAGAGGCAGGAAGCCATGCTCAGCATGCTCCATGATGAGCTGTTGCTGCCCTTCGAGGTATTGCAGGTTTTTCCAGCCCGTGACCTTTTCGGTGAGCAAATTCACTGCTTTTTGTACCACCGTAATGGCTGCTTTGAATTTATCAAATTCGTCTTTATCAAAGCTGTACAAGCTGTCTTTCAATTGGGCTATCTGTTGTTCCCGATACCCTTTAAATACCCAGGCAAACCAATCTTCAAATTGTTTGTAGCTCGATGTGGCAGTAATGCAGTTTTGATAGCCCCAAAGGCGAGAATGCACTGAACTATCAATTTTTTTATCCGCCACGGCTCCGGTATAGCGACCCTGATACCACAAACGCCCAGTTCCCAAATACACAATCAACGGTAAATTGATCGGTTGATGGTCCCAAACCTTTTTTTGCAGTGTTTTTCCCAGTTTTGTTAGGTCTTTGGTTCTCTGGTCGCCGATGGTGTTGGTATTTCGCTTGAGTTTTTCCCGTTCCTGACACCACTGGTGCAGTTTGTCATCTTCCCAGGTTCCGGCGGCTTTAACGAACGCTGGAACTGTTGGTTCCATACTTTTAGCACTTTTAATCAAGCGCACATCTTCAATCTGGATGGTGGCTGACTTGCCAGCCTGACTGCCCAAATCGAACGCTTTTACAAAAGGCCATACGGCAATACGTGCGGCATCAAGAATGGTGGTTTTTCCTGAGCCATTGGGCGCAATCAATACCGTCATTTCTGGATGCAGGGTAATGGTTAGCTCATCAAAGCAGCGGAAGTTTTTGATGGTGATCGAATCCAGCTTCATAGACTGTCCTCTGGCGATACCGCTTTTTTGAGAAGGTCGTGCAAATCGTAGTTAATACTGGCTACCCCAAAATCCGGTTCCTGATTAAATGGCGACTTTACATAATAGGGGCCGTCGTGGTTTTCTTCATCCACAATCACAATGGCCAGAATAAATTTGTCCGACTGGTTCAGTCCGTAAATGATTTCGTTACGGCTAACGGTAATGGTGCTCTGCCCTTTTGAACGGCCTTTGACTTCAATATGGCGATCCGGTGAGATGGAACCATCGGCGTGAACCGGTGGGCGAGCAGTAATATCCCATCCGCATTTTTCAGCGCTTACATCCATGATTTCATGGCCAAGCTTACGTTCGGCATCCATCACCGCCTGCATAGCCACTTGTTCAACCCGGGCACGGCTGGCTGCATCTACAGAAAACTGTGTTTCGCCTTTTCGATGAGCCAGTAACCCTTGAGGAATCACCAGCGCACCACCGATCACCACAGGCGTGCTGGACACCACATTTTTCAGTGCCAGCAATTCGACCTTGCGTTGCTCCAGCCGGGCAGTGAGTTCTTCCACCCGGCGCTTTGCCATTTCCGGCTGAAGGCGAGGTTGCTTACCGGCGGCCACATCGTCCTGCAGCTTCAGGTAGCGGTCTGTCCAGTGGTTGATCTCTTTAATCAGCCGTTCATTAACGGCAGCCAGCACTTTATCGGCCTGGCGCTCCCGGCGGCCTTTGACCTCATTGAAGTGTTCCGGAACCAGTTGATTAGAAGCATGAGCGAGGGCCAGTGCTTCCAGGCTGTTGGTCAGCCAGCTGGCTTGCAGAATATCGCCCACCAGTCTGTGGTCACTTTCCCCTTCTTCTGACAAGCAGGCATCAATAGGCTGCAAATCAAGATGGGGAGCCCAACCGGCATGGGTGGCTTTGCCGTGCTCATCAATGGCCACAAACTGCAATCGTCGTGAAGCTGCCCGGGTATCACGGTCAGATTCCCTGACGGTGTGGTTCACCATAAACAGCACCTTCGGTTCCAGGCTATCGTCGTTTGGATCAACCAGCACCGCACCCTGTTTCAGTTTTGAGCGATGGGCTTCCAACACCAGGTCAGTAGCGGCGTGCATCAGCGGGTGCATGGGATGAATCAAATCCGCCATCGGCTTGCCGGTCAGCCGAACATGCTGCTTTTCAAAACAGATGCGCTCGTATTTCTTTAACACCGGGGTACGGGTTTCACCGATGACCCGATCACGCTCACGAATAGCGGCGGGCACATGGCGAATTTCATAACGCCCGGATTCACGGCTGCGGATTTCACCCCCTAATGTCTGGAAGGCTTCGGTGAAAAAGGCGCGGATAAAATAAGGTTGCAGTTTTCTGGCCTCGGCTTTATCCATCTCATCCTTAACGGCATAGAGGTCTTCCAGATTCATGTGCTGTTCCACCAGGGCATTACGGCGGATGATCTCTTTGATGTGATCCGCATCCAGCGCCCCTTCGATGACCTCGTTCATCTTCGCTTTGATCTTCGGGTCTTCACCGTAGCGAATGGCTTCTACCAGCAGGTCTTTCAGGGAGATGTTGTCGAATGCTTCACCCAGCACATCGAACACTTTTCCGCCCAGGGCTTCCCGTTCGGTTTCGATCTTGTCGAACAGTTTCTGGAAGACTTCACCTTCCCGGGTTTCGTTAGCGACGATATTCCAGAGATGGCAGACTTCGGTCTGGCCAATCCGGTGAATTCGACCAAAACGTTGTTCCAGTCGGTTAGGGTTCCAGGGCAGGTCGTAGTTGACCATCAGGTTGGCGTTTTGCAGGTTCACCCCTTCGCCAGCGGCATCGGTAGCGATCAAAACGATCACTTCCGGATCGTTGCGGAACTCTTCCTGAATTTTGCGCCGCTCATCCCGGTTGGTACCGCCATAGATCGTGCGAACGGCGTTGGGGTTGCCGATCATTCCGCCGATTTTGGCGACCAGGTAATTAAGGGTGTCCTTATGTTCGGTAAAGATAATCAGCTTGCGACGGTTGCCACCGGCGGTGAACATTTCCGGCTTGTCTTGCAACAGGTGCGAAAGTTCTTCCCACTTTTTGTCGCTGTCGGACTGCACCAATGAACAGGCCTGTTGCTCCAGGTCTTTCAGAATCAGGATTTCCGCTTCCAGCTCGGGAATGGTGGCAGAGGCTGTGGCCTGATCCACTACCTGCTCGGCATAGAGTTCGTACTCTTCGGCGCTGAGTTCTTCGTCTAACTCATCAAAGTTTTCTGGAGTGACAATGGATTTTTTGACGTTGTATTCACCCAACGTCTCGGCAATCACTTGAGCCGATTGGCCACGAGCCAGCAATTTGGTTTCCGCCAGACGGTCCTCAAGGCGTTTACGACGACGCTTTAGTGACTGGTAGATCGCCTCCGGGCTGGATGCCAAACGACGCTGCAGCTGGGTTAAGGCAAAACCGATGGTGTTTTTCTTTTTGCCATCCAACTTGTCAGCACGGTTCATCTCTTCACGAACGTAGGTGGTGACCTGTTCGTACAGTGACGCTTCTATAGACGACAGTTCATAGTTGGCGGTGTACGCCCGGCGCTCCGGAAAGAGTGGTGTGCCATCAAACTTGAGCAACTCTTCCTTCACCATACGGCGCATCATGTCAGAAACATCGACCTTATGGGCACCTTCCCGGAATTTGCCATAGAAGCGATCACCATCCAGCAGGGATAGCCAGATCTGGAAATCTTCTTCTTTGCCGTTGTGAGGCGTTGCGGTCATCAGCAGGAAGTGTCGGGTGATGGAACCCAGCAATTCACCCAATTGAAAGCGTTTGGTTTTGTTGACCTTGTTGCCAAAGTAATTGGCGGAGAGTTTGTGCGCCTCATCGACGATGATCAGGTCCCACTCGGTGTTTTTCAGTTTTTCCTGATAGTCTTCGTTGCGGGAGAGTTGATCGAGTCGGCAGATGAGTTGGTTGCTTTCATCAAAGTAGTTACCGCTGGCACACTGTTCCTGTTTCTCCCGGCTGAAGATATCGAACTGGACACCGAACTTTTCCAGCAATTCGTCCTGCCACTGTTCGGTCAGGGAGCCGGGGGAGACAACCAGTATGCGCTTGGCATCGGCTCGCATCAGCAATTCCCGAATCAGCAAGCCAGCCATAATGGTTTTACCCGCACCAGGATCATCCGCCAAAACATAACGAAGCGGCTGACGGGGCAGCATGGACTCATACACGGCGGAAATCTGGTGAGGCAGTGGTTCGACATTTGAAGTGTGTACTGCCATCATCGGATCAAACAGTGCTGACTGATTAATACGATAGGCTTCCAGCCCCAGTTTGAACTCGGCACCTGGCGCATCAAATGCCCAGGGGCGACCTTCTTTGGCAAGGGTCAGCGAGGCTTCATCGGAGCGAAACAGCATGCGCTCGCCGAGGGTGCCCTGACTGTCTTTGTAATAAACGGTGATGGCCGCATCACCAACAGGTTCGACCTGAACGATTCTTACGACTTGATCGGAGGCGATGCCTCGAACCTGTGCATCTTTTTTTATGTCTTCCAGCTTCAGCATGTAGCTTATCCCTTTTGGTCAGTGCACTGGATGGTCAGTCGGAAATAAATGTTGTTCCCACCTCCTGAATTTGCTGGCCGCAAAGCATCATGTGCATAAGATTTTCACAGGCTTTAACGCTTTTGGACGTTGAGCAAGAAAAAAGAGACGCTACCGCCCGTGGCTGTTACCGTTGACTTTTATTGACGCAGGGGAGCATGGGGCCAGATAGCTCAGTGGGGATTTTGAGTTAACCAGATATTGTACGCATGTAAGGTGTAAGGCGATAGTCGTGTCTTGTCGAAGTAAAAATCTAAAAAAAATTTCAATTTTTGGTTTGCATGCGACACAACTCGTCGCAGGGGTGTTTTATGATGGGATTCTGAAACGGGAAAGTGTTGCCGAAGGGCGATGAAGTGAGCTTTCTATGCTACACCTGTTTTGCAGAGTCTGACAAGAATATGAATAAACGACAATCTTCTCTGGAAACCACCATTCTCATCATTGAGTTACTGAAGCGCATCCCCAAAAGCTGGTGGATTACTGCACAGCAGTTGAAACAACAGCTGGCCGAGATTGGATTGGACCGGGATATCCACACCATTCAACGACATATGAAGTCTCTGGTGGAGAGCAGTCATTTCCCCATTGATATGAATAACCGCAGTAAGCCTTATGGCTACCGGTGGAGCCAGCAGGCGGTAGGCTTCACCGTGAACGCCCTGAGTATTCAGGAATCGCTGATCCTGCAGATGGCGCACAAGACATTGAAGAACTTGTTGCCCAGCAGTTTGATGGATTCCATGTCTGGCTTTTTTGAGGAAGCCAACCGAAATATCAGCCATGCCCAGGACCCCGCCAAGGAGATTCAGTGGTTATCCAAGGTGGTGGTGGCACCTGAAGCACAGCCATTGTTGCCTCCCGAGTTACAACCGGATGTATTTAATGAAGTCAGCTGTGCTCTCTACAACAACTACTGCCTGGATATTACCTACAGAAATGCTGGTGGAGAGGTAAAAGAAAAAACCGTCATGCCCTTGGGACTGGCTCAACAAGGGCCTCGGTTGCAGAATAAAAGAGAATAAAAAGGACACCCACTTTAAAAGAAATAAAAAGGACACCCACTTTAAAAACTAATAAAAAGGACACCCACTTTAAAAACTAATAAAAAGGACACCCACTTTTTAAACTAATAAAAAGGACACCCACTTTTTAAAAAGTGAAGAGAGTACGTCATTTATTCATTTTTTAAATAATAGTATTG